>CANRJX010000025.1 GCA_947631095.1 uncultured Wohlfahrtiimonas sp. | reverse complement strand
GCTTGAATGCCTTGACCTTGAATATCAATTGACTCATAAGTACGTGCTTGCGCATGATTGAACAATTGTTCTGCTTCTTTAAATGAAGTCAATAACGATTCTGTCATGCGATCGTATAATAATGATGACCATTTTTGCAATTCAACGTCTGTCAAATTACCTTTTAGAACAAATGCAATGCCACGCTCTATGCGCGAAATATCATTAAAACCACAATTATGAACAATATCCGTCGCCTTAGACGCCCAAGACGAAATGGTACCAATTCGTGGAGTGACTAAGAAAAGATGTTCATTAGATGATAAATGCGGAGGAGGTGTTTCAGTGGCTGTAAGAATAGCCGAGAGGGATGCTACAGAAGATGTGTTAAGTGTTTGCTTGCTTTCTATAAAATACCAATACGTTGCTGTGATGTTGATATCGGGTGGCAAACCTAATCTTGCAGCATTTTGCCTTAGCTTATCTAATCTAAAGTTAGATAAAGCCAGTGAACCACATAAAGAAATAATCGAGGACATTACATTACTCTCAAATAAAGATGGTCAGAGAAGCGCAATATCATACCCTACTTTATGCATGAAAAAAACCGTTGTCCCAATAAATTCAACGAATATTTTCACAAAGACTGGGGCTGAAATCGCCCCGGCCTTTCATTCAATTTTTTAAACAGTCTCAGAAACATCCCACATAGAGATATTTTCTGCCATATCCCAAAACATATATTCATAATAACTGGTACGCACAACAATCTCTTCTAAGTTCTTTTTCAACTCAGGTGATGCGGTTTTACCAATTTCATCAATCAATTGGATGCATTTTTCTGTCAATGCGGTAAATTCTGGTGATGAATATGTTTTAACCCAATCCCCATAAAACTCATGCTCTAGCGACTGTGGGTTTTCTGCCAAGTGTTTACCAATGTAGTTATAACTCCAAGCACATGCTAAAACTGCAGCAATTGTATTTTCAACACCACCTAAAGAAGCTTGGCTCAACATATAACTTGTATATGACAACATTGTTGCTGAAGGCTCTGTTTCTTCTAACTCTTTTGCAGAAATATCAAATTTTGCAGCATATTGGCGATGTAAATCCATTTCGAAACTTAAAGTACCATGGAGCAATTCACCAAACAGTGTCATTGTTGATAAATCATAAGCTTTAGAAGCACCAATGGCGAATAGACGAGAATATTCAATCAAATAAATATAATCTTGCTTCATGTAATGAACAAATTTAGCTTTATCTAACGTACCATCACCAATGCCTTTAACAAAAGGATGAGTTAAATAAGACTGCCATACTGGCTCTACTCGTTTAAAAATCTGCTGGCTAAAAGATATAGTCATTGTAATTCCTTACATCATTAATCAATAAAAATGCTACGCAATCAAAACCCGCCTTTCAGCGGGTTCATTGATTTTTTTGTGTAACCTACAAACTTACTTTATCAGTTCTTGGCGCGTTCTTTTTAACAAAATATTATTATTAATATGTATTGAAACTAAGAAAGCAATTAATCCAGGAACCACCCAACCCATAGAGATATCATTGAAAGGTAACATTGTTACGAAACCTGCTGTTGGGAAGAATACTGTCGCAATACTGATAAATAGAACAACATAAGTTGTGATCTGCAACTCAATTCTATCTAAAGGCACTAAAAGCTTATCGATAAAAATCAAAATAATTAATGTGATTGTAATCGGATAAACGATTAACAATACAGGAATCGCACCTTTGATAATTTGTGCTAAACCTTGGTTTGCTAATCCGAAGCTGATCAAAGTAAAAATAACTGCAAATTGCTTATAAGAGATTCTAGGAATCAAACTTGTAAAATAACTACTGATAGATACGATTAAGCCAATAGCTGTTGTTAAACATGCTAAGCCTACGATAATACCAAGAATTACCTTACCAAAGCTTCCCATAGTCAATGCCGCAACTTCAGTTAAAATATATGTACCACGATCTTGACCCAATAATGCTAAATGCGCTTCATCAATTGGAAAATGATTACCAATCCAACCGAGTGCAATATAAATAACACCCAATGCAATACCTGCAATTAAAGCTGCATAAGAAGAATATTTAAATAAATCTTTTTGATTATTAATTCCGTATGATTTCACAGCTTTTAAAACAATGATTGAGAATGCAACAGCTGCGATGGTATCCATTGTTTGATACCCTTCAACAAAGCCTTTAGCAAATGGTGCAAGTTTATAAGCTTCATCAATTTCAACATTAGGCACTGTTAACTTAGTAAATGAGATCACAATTAACACAAGCATAGTCACCAATAATGCTGGCGTTAAGATTTGCCCTACACGTGCGACAATTTTAGTTGGGTTGTAGCTCAACCAAAAGGCTACCGCAAAGAATACGATGGTATAAAAGAATAAACTAACTTTGCCGACCATGCTCATTGCTGTCACGGAAGCATCATTCGAATAAAAAATTGATTTAAGTAATTCAGCAATACTCAAGAAAAAAGCATGCAATACACCGCCATCAGCTTTAATCAATGGAACCAATGCCATTTCATAAGAAACTGTTGCTGTTCTTGGTATCGCAAAAAATGGTCCGATTGTTAAATAAATCGCCACCATGAAAATAACAGAAAACACTACGCTAATTCGCTTCGTTTCAGTAATGAATCCATCTTCTGAAAATGAACCCGCAATAATGCCCAATAGTGGTAAACCAACGCCCGTAATAACAAAACCGATAATTGCAGGCACAAAATTGTCCCCACTTAACCAGCCAGCATTAGGAGGAAAAATCAAATTACCTGCGCCAAAAAAAATGGCAAACAGCATAAACCCAATCGCAATAATTTTTCGAATAGTCATATTAACTCTCTAAAGTTTTTCAATATTTATATAAAACGTCTTGGATAAAGACACTGTTTACTTGTGGTAAACATTAGTTAAAGACCTTTTGGGCAGCACACATAGATACCACAAATCAATACAAGCTTCAACATCGCAGGCGTTTTATATCATCCAAAAACTATTTTTTGAGCAATTGATTATTAATATTTTCAATGAGTTGTGGGCCATGATAAATAAACCCTGAATATACTTGCACAAGCTTAGCACCGACATTAATTTTGCTTAATGCATCTTCAGCCGACATAATCCCACCTGCTGCAATTACTGGAATAGATTCAGGCAAATGATCCACTAATGTTTTAACCACAGAAGTTGATTTTTCAGTCAAAGGTGCACCACTTAAACCACCCGCTTCTTCTGCATTTTCTAAACCTTTCACAGCATCACGACTTAATGTTGTATTCGTTGCAATCACACCATCTAATTGCACTGATTTAATCACTTCAATTGACTCGAGCAACTCTTCTTGAGTCATATCAGGTGCTAACTTAACAACTAAAGGCGTATATTTACCATGCTTTTCTGACAAGACTTTTTGTTCATTCTTCAGTGTTTGCAATAGCTGGGATAGCTGATCTTTTCCTTGCAAAGAACGAAGATTTTTCGTATTCGGTGATGAAATATTAATCGTGATGTAATCTGCTAATTTATAAGCTTTTTGCAAGCAAATGACATAGTCATCAGTTGCTTTATTAATCGGAGTGATCGCATTTTTACCAATATTCACACCAATCAATGGGCCATCTGAATGATTTAAACGATACTCTTCTAAATTTCTTAATAAATAATCAATGCCTTTATTATTAAAACCCATACGATTAATAATCGCTTGTTTTTCTGGAATTCTGAATAATCTTGGCTTAGGATTTCCTGATTGTGGCAGTGGTGTTACCGTACCAATTTCCACAAATCCAAATCCAAGCTTTGCCCAACCAGATAATGCTTCACCATTTTTATCCAAACCTGCAGCCAAACCAACTCTATTCTTAAAATTCAATCCCATTACCGTTACAGGATCATTTTCCAATGTTTGTTGAATAGGCAATAATGGCAATGTTGCAATTGCAAGATTATGTGCTGTTTCCGCAGGAATATTTAATAAAAAACGACGGGCAAACTCCATCATAAGGAACTCCTTTTCTCTCTTTCTTGATGTTTTAAATATAAAGATTTCAGCCATTCACGTGATTGCAAAGGCTTCGGTCCAAGCTGTGGCTGCAGCAAATAACGCATCATACGTTTATATGTTTGCAGTAGCTCTTTGCTAATCAAAGCATGATCATTACTTTCTGAAATCTCATTCATTAGTAAAATATGCTCACCCAAAACAGTTAAATGATGTGTCTTGTGTTTAAATTTGCTAAAACCATTTTCTGTGCATAGGTGATAATGTAAATTCTCCACAAATTCATCCCCATCATTATCAGAGGATAAATCAGGCATAACGCCCAAAGATTCTAACAATGTTCTCTCAAAGCAACGAAGCATCCATTCTTGAATCACTTCATCGCCATACTCCAAGGCTTTAACTGCTCGCCAATAATGTGTAAATAATGCAGAATCAGAGTGATTACGAGGCAATAATCGAAGCAAAATTTCATTCAAATAATAACCAGACCAAATATTCAACCCCTGAATCATCGAGGATTGAACTGAGTCGTAATCTTCAGAAAAATAAAAAATCTTACCTTCTTTCAGATGCCAAGTTCCCAATTGAAACACTTGATCTGAATATTTTTGCTTTTGCGATCTATTAACTAAAACAGATATTTTTCCATAGCGCTCAGTAAAAAGATCGAGTAAAACTCGATCTTCTTGATATGCGCTTCTTTTTAAAATGACGCCTAAAGTTTCAGATGTCACAACTACTCTTTATTACCCATAGACGTTAAAAATTGACCAATGAGTCTTTCTATGACAAGCGCTGATTGCGTTAATTTAATTGAATCACCATTCTCCAATGGCATTGGTGCACCACCAGGATCTAGAGCGACATATTGCTCCCCAACCAAGCCTGCTGTATATATCATTGCAACGCTATCTTTCGGGATTTCATATTTTTCATCCAGCTTCATTTCAACAATTGCTTTAAAATCATCTGGATCCAAAGAAATATGAGAAACGCGTCCAACGCGAACACCACCAATCATGACTGGTGCTTTAACTTTTAAAGAGCCAACATTATCAAATCCAGCTGATACTGTAATTTGCTTACTAAAACGACCATCTGTACTGCTAGCTGTCAATGCTAACCACACCAAAGCGATTATGCCAAAAATCACAAATAGGCCAACAGAAAAATTTACTGCTCGTGTATTCATACTGATCTCACTAAATTTATATAATCTGAAAAAGATTCTACTATGTTTTTAAGCCTTGTGCATTGCTAAAGCTTTTTGAATCGGTGCAAAACTTCTGCGATGACAATCTAAAACGCCATATTGAGCAATTGCTTCCATATGTTGCTTAGTTCCATATCCTTTATGTTTTGCAAATCCATATTCAGGATTTTTCTGATCCGCCTCGATCATAGAAATATCTCGTGCGGTTTTTGCCAATATACTTGCAGCACTGATCTCTTCATGTAAAAGATCACCCTTAACAATTGTTTCACACAAATATTGTGAAGAAAATTTAGGATTTTGATTTCCATCCACTCTAATTAGTTGAGGTGTTGCTGATAACCCTTCTACAGCTCTTCGCATCGCCAAAAATGTTGCTTGAAGAATATTCAACTGATCAATTTCTTCTACACTGGCTGATGCAATTGACCATGCTATTGCTTTTTTCTTAATTTCTTCAGCAATTAGATATCTTTTTTTCTCGGATATCTTTTTAGAATCTGTTAATCCATCAATGCCATGATTTTTATCCAAAATAACAGCTGCCGCATAAACATCACCACATAATGGCCCACGACCAGCCTCATCAACCCCAGCAATTAAGATACCCACGCCATCTTGTTCAAATAAATCTATTTGCATTTACAATGAATTCACTAATTTACTAATAATTGCGTCAGCAGCTGCTTTATCAGCATTCAAACGCAATGCTTTATGAATTTCTAAATATTCAGCCATTAAAATCGGATCATTAATTTTATCAAATGCTTCCTCTACTAATGGCGCTAGCTGATCAGCAACCACTGCTTCCTGAAATACTTCGGGAACCAGTTGTTTACGTGCCAAAATATTTGGCAATGAGAAAAATGGTGAACGCACCACTTTTTTAGCAATATACGCTGTCAATGATGAGAATTTATAGGCAACAACCATTGGTTTTTTCAAAAGCATTGCTTCTAAAGTTGCAGTGCCTGACGCCAGTAAAATAGCATCAGAAGCCTCCATCGCCAAACGAGAATCACCCAATAACACTTTAAATGCTTCTTTCACATCATTTGAATATTTATTCAACTCATTTTGAATAATTTCATAAATTTGTTCCGTAGCAGCTGGCACAACAAATATTAGATTTTTATCTCGACCTAATAACAATTGAGCTGTTTCTAAAAATATTGGTAATAAACGAGAAACTTCACTCATTCGACTGCCTGGTAATAATGCAAGCACTCGAGAATTTTCTTCAATGCCTAAAGCTTTACGAGAAATATCTTGATCTGGCTCTAGTGGTATCTCATCTGCAAGACGATGTCCTACACACACTGCATCCACTTTATGTTTACGATAAATGTCAACTTCAAACGGAAATAAACACAAAACTTTATCAATAGATTTTTTAATTGTGAACACTCGTTTTTCACGCCAAACCCAAATGGATGGAGAGACATAATGAAAAGTTGTGATGCCAATTTGTTTGATTGAATTTGCAACTTTCAAGTTAAAATCAGGCGCATCAATACCGATAAATGCAACAGGCATACGCTCTTCAGCCTCTTTAACCAACTGCATTTTCAATCTTAATAATTTTGGTAAATGAATCAATACTTCAAATAAACCCATCACGGATAAAGTTTGAATGGGTACAAGACTTTCAAAACCTTCAGCAATCATCAAAGGACCTCCCACGCCAAAAAACTCAGCGTGAGGAAACTCTTCTTTTAAAGCCTTGATTAAACCTGCACCCAAGATATCACCAGATAACTCGCCAGCAACAATCATAAATGTCGGGGATGATGATATCTCTTTCATAGAAAAACCTTTTATCTAACGATGCCACGTTGCGTAGGCACTTCTAAAAATTCAACCATTTTTTGCAAATGGGGAAATTCAGCAGCAATTATTTTGATCTCATCAATCGCATCTTGTAATGCCAAATTTTGACGATACAAAATTTTATATGCTTTCTTTGTTGCTGAAATAGCATCAGCATCAAAACTATGACGTCTCAAACCTTCTGAATTAATACCCGCTGGTTCTGCACGGTAACCAGCAGCTGTAATAAATGGCGGTACATCACGATGAATTCCTGAAGAAAATCCAGTAATTGCGCCTGTACCCACTCTACAA
The DNA here is from genome assembly GCA_947631095.1 of uncultured Wohlfahrtiimonas sp. Taxonomy (GTDB): domain Bacteria; phylum Pseudomonadota; class Gammaproteobacteria; order Cardiobacteriales; family Wohlfahrtiimonadaceae; genus Wohlfahrtiimonas. The sequence continues at coordinate 13,393 of CANRJX010000025.1, read as the reverse complement.
CGCTGATAAATCATTGAATAACCACCTAAGATAACATCATCCTCGATGATTGCATGTCCAGCTAAAGATGCGCCATTGGCAAAAATAGTACGAGAACCAACAATGCAGTCATGAGCAATATGACAAGTTGCCATGATCCAATTATCATCACCGATCTTAGTCAAACCAGCATCTTGTACTGTTCCACGATTAATGGAAACATATTCACGAATTGTGTTGCGATCGCCAATATGAAGCTCAGTAAAATCATCTGCTTTAAATTTTTTATCTTGTGGCACTTCACCAATCGAACAAAATTGGTAAAAGACATTGTCTTTACCAATTGTTGTATTAGCACCAATCACCACATGAGAAATTAATTGAGTACCTGAGCCTATTTTACTATTCGCACCAACAATACAAAAAGGACCTATAGAAACACTGTCAGCAATCTCTGCACTCGGATCAATAATGGCAGTAGGATGAATTAAATTTTCATTTGACACAATTCTATCTCCTTATAGAAATACAGAATTAAAATGCCTCTTGACGCATACACATAACTTCTGCTTCGCACACAATAGCACCATCCACTTTTGCAACACCAGCGAAAGCCCAAATGCCACGACGTGCTTTAAGGAATTTCACTTCTATTTCCATTGTATCACCAGGTTCAACAGGCTTTCTAAAGCGAGCCTTATCGATGCCTACAAAGTAGTAAATTGAATTTGGCGTCGCATCTTCACCAGCTGTTATATACGCTAGAATACCTGTAGCTTGTGCAATTGCTTCTAAAATTAAAACGCCCGGCATGATTGGTTTTACAGGAAAGTGACCAGTAAAATAAGGCTCATTATAAGTTACATTTTTACGTGCCACCAATGTTTCACCTGGCACATAATCCAACACTCTATCGATCAACAAAAATGGGTATCGATGAGGTAAATATTTCATAATTTCATTAATATCAATAATTTTAGAGTCTGACACTTCTAACTTTCCTTATTCTTCAAAGTCTATTTTCTTTTCTAACGCCTTAACGCGACGGTAGAGCTTATCAATCTGTTGCAACTGAATCACATTTCTGCGCCAACTGCGATTATCTGTCACAGGCATTCCTGATGAGTAAACACCTGGTTCAACCAATGAGTGCGTTATCATAGTATTTCCGGTCACCATTACACCATCGTGCAATTTAATGTGCCCATTGATACCAACGCCACCACCAATGACAACATTATTTCCAATCGTTGCAGAACCTGCAATGCCTGTAAATCCTGAAATTACTGTATGCTCACCCACTATGCCATTATGCCCTAATTGCACATGGTTATCTATTTTCGTGCCTTTACCAATAAAAGTGTCTTCAATCGCACCTCTATCAATACAACTATTCGCACCGATATCAACATCGTCAGATAAAATTACACGCCCAACTTGGGATATTTTTACATATCCCTTAGGACCTCGTGCAAACCCAAAGCCTTCAGCACCAATAACAGATCCCGGATGCAATGTAACTCGATCCCCTAACTGACAGTTATAGCAAACGGTTACATTTGGATATAAAAAACAGTCCTCACCAATAACAACATCTCTCTCGATGACTGTACCTGCTTTGATGACACTGTTACGACCAATATGTACATTATCTTCAATCGTGACATTTGGTCCAATGAAGACATTTTCTCCGATCACAGCACTATCAGCAATAGCAGCACTTGGATGAATATTATTCGTGAACTGTTTAGAACGTGGGTCAAATAACTGTGAAACATATGCCCATGCTAAATATGGATTTTTAGTCACCAACATATTGCCAGAAAAGCTTTCAACTAAATCAGGAGAAAGAATGACAACAGATGCTTGAGTCTCTTCTAAATATTGGCGATATTTAACATTATTAACAAAAGCAATTTGCCCTACAGATGCATTCTGAATGGTAGCCAACTGAGTAATTTCACAATTTCCATCACCCGTTAAAGTTAAATCTTCAACGTACTGAACAACATAATTAAATATTTCCGATAATAGCATTCTTATTTCTCTAATTTTTCTTTCAAGGCATCTAAAATCGGATCAGTTAACTGAAGTTGTTCAGATGCGTAAATCATTCCAGACTCTAGTATCAAATCATATGCATTATTTTCTGCGTATTCCAAGATGGTATCAGAAATTTCTTTTTGCATTTTATACAATTCTTCATTTCGCCTTAAATTATAATCTTGTCTAAATTCAGCAGCTAATCGAGCATATTCCCTTTCTAAATTTAACAATTCACGCTCATATGTTTTACGGTTTTCATCCGTTAATTCTAATTCAAGCGTTTGATTTTGTACTTTTCTGAGTTCGATACCTAGTGTGCGTAAGATTTCATCTTTATCTGCAAACTCATCTTGCAAGATATTATGCACACCTTTAATCACAGAATACTCTTCGACCAACTTTGCCATATCAACCACACCCAATTTGATTGGCTGAGACTGTGCAATAGCAAAATTTAAAACCATACTGCTAATTACTATTAACAGTATGGCCTTAATAGACTTAAACATAAAAGATCTCTTAATTAATTAGAACGGAATACCAACAGAGAACTGGAATTTTTGCTTACGGTCATATTCTTTCGATTTAATAGGATTAGCATAAGAGAAAACTAAAGGCCCTATCGGAGAGAACCAAGCAACACTTACACCTGCGGAATAACGTAAACTGCTTGTCTTAAATTTATCGTAATCTGCATTAATACCATCAGTTCTCAAGTGTTGGCCCAAACCATAGACTTGCCCTGCATCAAAAAACACAGACCAACGCAAGCTATTACTTTCTGCAAATCCTGGTACACGCATAATGATTTCAGCAGTTGCATTCACTTGAATATCACCACCAGCTGTTTGACCGTTTCTATACTGAGGTCCTAATGTACCTGATCTATAACCTCGAACCGTTCTAAGGCCACCAGAATAAAATCTTTCATAGAATGGCAAGCCAGATGTTTTTCCATAGCCATAACCTTTTGCAACATCACCACGAAGATTTAAGACAAAGCTATCGTCATCAAATAACGGGTAGAAGCTACTATGTTTAGCAGATACTGTATAAAACTGATCTGTAGATCCTGGTAAAGTTCCTGCGATATTCAATGAGTTCAATGAACCTTCACTTGCAAAGATAGTTCTATTTCTAGTATCACGAGCAACACCAGCACTGAATCTAATCAAGTTTTTCTTTTGGCTAACTCTATTAAAAGAACTATTCCAGTCACTATAACTATCACAATAACCAGAAGGGTTATTTATTCCAACGCAAGTTCCACCTAATGATCTAACAATTTCAGTTGGAGAATCTCTGGTTGTTTTGATATTTAAACGATCATAACCAATACTTGCACCTAAACTTGTATATTCAGTAACAGGATAACCAAAGTTAAATGCAAAACCATAACCATCCATCAAGTAGTCAGCGGTATAACCATTTTTATTATCTTGTTTAGTATAGTGCGCCGACACACCAGCACTGATTCCGCTATCTGTAAAATATGGGTTTGTATAAGAAATATTGAATGTTTGTGTTTCATCATCTGTTTCAGCAGAAACTCTTAATTCATTACCTGTACCCATAAAGTTAGGCTGGTCAAAACTGATATTAAAGCCAAATTTTGATTCCATACCATAGCTTAAACCAAACGTAATACTACCAGCACTGCGTTCTTTTAATTTATATGTTAAATCAACCAAGTCTGAGTCAACTTGACTTGTCACAACTTCAACTTCTTCAACATAAGGCAGACGTTGCAATCTAATTTTAGAACGTTCAACATCACTTGAAATAAACTGACTGCCTTCCATCTGACGAATTTCGCGACGGAATACATTATCTTGTGTACGCTCATTACCTTCAATATTCACACGGCGAACATAAACTTTCTCACCATTATCAACAGAAAATATGATCTTTACAGTTTGATTTTCTTCATCAATTTCAGGAATCGCATTGATTCGTGCTAATGCATAACCATCATCACCCAATCGATCTTCGAGTGCTTTAACAGCCGCATCAACTTTTGATTTTTTATAATATTTACCTTTATCGATGTCTACTAATGCTGTTAACTCTTCTAGTGGTACGTGAGTATTACCCACCACTTCAAAATCAGTTAAACGGTATCTTTTACCTTCATTAACATCAATATCAATAAATATTTTTTCTTGGTCAGGCGTAACAGATGCAACAGATGAATTCACTTCTGCATTAATAAAGCCACGTTCTTTGTAGAATTTTTCAATGCTACTCATGTCTTCATTTGCACGTCGTGGATCATAACGATCTGATTTTGTCAGCAATGTCACTAAGCCAGATTCTTTTAATTGCATCTGTTTTTTTAGCTTACTGTCACCGTAATTTTCATTACCAACAAATGTAATTTCTGCTAGCTCAGCTGTTTTACCTTCAGAAATATTCAATTCGATATTGACACGATTTCTTGGCAGTTCAATGACATTAACATCAACCTTAGCTGTATATTTACCGCGCTCTTCATAAGCTTTTAATAAATTGTTTTTAACGGATGCTAACTTAGATGCACTGTAAGTTTTGCCTTCTGAAAAACCTGCTAACTTCAACATGTCTTTAAATTGCTTTGTTGCGACATCTTTGTTGCCATTCACAAAAACTTGGTCAATAACTGGTCGTTCTACAACATCAATCACTAACACACCATTTTGTTGGCTGACACGTACATCATCAAATAGCTCGGTTGCATATAAACGTGTAATAGTATCCTGTACATTACCACGTTTGATGTCATCAGCATTACTACCTAATTGAGCAAAAACTGTCCCTGCATTTAGTCGTTGTAAACCGTCAACACGAACATCACGTACAGAATATGACTGTGCTTGAGCAAGGGGCATTGCGATAAGGAGCGCTGTAACAAGTATCGATTTTTTACAATTTTTGAGGACCATTATTCTTCTCTAACACTATAAAATCTGAAGGCGAATTAGGCGACAATATACAGAATATGAAGCGTAATTACCACTCATTTAATTTGCAACTAAAACCATCGAACAATGTCATATCCGATAACGATAGCCATAAAAACAAACATCATTGCAGCACCAATTTGTAATACTTTCATTTTGATGTTATCTGAAAACTGATGTTTCCCCATTATTTTTTCTATCCCAAAACCAACCAATCGCCCACCATCCAAAACAGGAATAGGAAGCAAATTTAATAATCCGATATTAATACTAAACAGTGCTGTTAACTGAACAAAAAATACTAATCCAGATGCTAATGCTTGCCCTGCAATATTCGCAATACTAACCGGCCCAGCCATTGTATTAATGTGATAATCACCTTTAATCATTCGACCAATGAATTTAAAAATCATTGCCCCATCGTTAATGGTTTTCTCAATCGCAGCACCAAATGCATCAATTGGTCCCAATCTTTCTTTGGTAATTAAACTTTTATAAATTTCTGAATTAACAGCGATGCCTAACTTTAAATCACCAGACTCATCCGATAAAGGTATCATTGAAAATATTTCAGTGCGATTTTTTCTTAACACTTCAACATCAATAGATTGACCAGGTTTTAACTTAGCAACAACACCCAACAAATCACGCCACTCATCTACAGGCTCACCTGCGACTGATACAATTAAATCACCAACAGCTAATCCACTATTTGCAGCACCACTATTCTCAACAATCGCACCAATTTCTGGTTTTAATGGTGGTAAATATAAATTAACGCCCAATTCTTTGTAAAGGTTTGTCTTAGCATCAAGCTGCAACGGACCACCAATATCTACAAGCGTTTGACGAACACTGCCATCACGATCATAGACAATTTCTAATTGCCCATCATCTAAGTGCTCAATCATTTTTTGCATCATAAACTCAAAACTGCTGACTTGATCACCATCAATCGACATGATTAAATCGCCATTTCGTAAACCTGCTTCTGCAAATGGTGTGTTTTGCTCTACCACTTCAATATAAGGCTTATAGGCTGGCACACCATACATAAATAGCCCCCACAACAGCACAATTGCTAAGCCAATATTCGCTAAAGGCCCTGCAGCAACAACTGCAGTTTTTTGCCAAATTTTACCTTGATTAAATGGCATGCCATTTAATTCACCCTCATAATTCTTCGCATCATCTACAAATGCAACATATCCACCCAGCGGCAAAATTCCAATGGCATATTCAATGCCATCCTTACCTTTACGCTTCCAAATATCCTTACCAAAGCCAATACTGAATTTTGTTACCGCAAAACCCAAGCGTCGTGCGACATAAAAATGGCCATATTCATGTATGGTCACTAATATGCCCATTAGAATGATAAATCCACCGATTGATCTGAAAAATGCCTCTAACCATTCAATCATTGCAATGCCTCTAGCTTTTCAATTGTTTCTCTTCTAATCAATTGATCAAATGCGATGATTTCATCAAAACTTTTTAAATGAGCCACTGTTAAGTCTGATAAATATGCTTCTAATTTTTTAGGAATATCTAAGTAGCCAATTTTATCTTGCAAGAATGCTTCAACCAGAATTTCATTAATTGCATTCATCGCAACCAAATAAGCATTGCCTTTCACTAAACACTCTTTAGCAATTCTCAAACATGGAAAGCGTTCTAAATCAGGCGCACTGAATGTCAAATTCATCATTTGAGACATATCAACAGGCTTTTTTCCTGACAGAATTCTATCTGGATAACCCAATGCATGAGCGATTGGAATCGTCATATCAGGCTCACCCAATTGCGCTAAGAGAGAACCATCTTGATACGCAACTAATGAATGGATAATGCTTTGGGGATGAATCACAACGTCAATATTGTCAGGCGGCATATTAAACAAAAAATGAGCCTCAATAAATTCCAAGCCTTTATTCATTAATGTGGAAGAATCAATAGTAACTTTGGCACCCATATCCCACCTCGGATGCTTCAATGCATCTTCTTTCTTGATGGTCGCCATATCCGCCAAAGATCGCTCTCTAAATGGGCCACCTGATGCAGTTAATATAAGCTTATCAACACCATCTAAAGTTGCTCGTCCTTCATTATCTTTTGGCAAAGATTGAAATAATGCATTATGCTCACTATCAATTGGTAACAGAGTTGCACCGTATTCTTTAACTGCCTGCATGAAGAGTTCTCCCCCCATAACCAAGCTTTCTTTATTGGCCAATAAAATTGTTTTTCCTGCTTTCACGGCAGATAATGAGGACAAAAATCCTTTAGCCCCCACAATTGCAGCAACCACTAAATCAATTTCAGGGCTCTGCACCAATGTTTCAATCGCCTTTTCACCTGCTAATACTACACTTGATAGATTAGCATTTTGTAATTCTTGTTCTAATTGTTGCGCAGCCTCTTCATTAGCCATGACAACAATTTCAGGGTGAAATTCTTGGCAAATATCTAACATTTTTTGCACACTGCGATCTGCAACAACAGAATGCACTTTGTATTTATTTGGATTATTACGAATCACCGTCAACGTTGACGAACCAATTGAGCCTGTTGCACCTAAAATTGAAACCTGTTTCATATCACACTAGCATTCATTTGAAATAGAAAAAAACCAAACGCAAAAAATGTTGATCCTGCGATTAATCCATCGATGCGATCTAAAACACCACCATGCCCTGGAAATAAATTACCACTATCTTTTAAACCAGCATGGCGTTTAATCAAACTTTCGTAGAGATCACCAGAAATAGACAATATTGCTGCAATCAATGACATCAAGAAAAATACAAATTTCTGTAACACAGTAAAACTTTCAGGCAAACAAGCTATGATAAACAGACTAAAAATCATAGCAATTACAATACCACCAACAGCACCTTCAATCGTTTTTCCCGGGCTAATGCTTGGTGCTAATTTATTTTTACCCAATTTTCTACCAACAAAATATGCACCACTGTCAGCCAAAGCCACAAGCCCAATCACATAAAGCACAAAACCATACCCATATGCACCTGGCAATTCATGCAATAAACTCAAAGAGACATAAAAGCCTAACATCATTATGGTTGATAATATTGAAATTGCGCCTTTTGTTAACATCCAAGCTTGCGGTGATCGCATTTGCATAATCAATAATAATGGAATGGCCAGCCAAATATAAGCAGCGAATGTATTGATGATTAATAATGGCGACAAAATATTTGTCAGCAACATTATATAAATACCCACTAGCAAAATAGTATTTATCACAAAATATGGCAAACGAATATCAGAAGGCATCATTTTTTGCCATTCCGACACACCGATTAATGAGATCACCAACAATGCAAATTGAAATAGATATGAGGGTAAATAGCGAATGGATAACAATGCAACTAACGCCATGATAATGCCTGTGATGACTCTTTCTTTCATATTATTATCTCATTCGTCTACAGCACCGAACCTACGCTCTCGTTCAGCATACGCAACCAGTGCTTTGTTAAATTCTTCTTCAGTAAAATCAGGCCATAAGCAATCTGTAAAATAAAACTCTGCATATGCCAATTGCCATAATAGAAAATTACTCAAACGCTCCTCTCCGCTTGTTCTAATTAATAAGTCTACAGGAGGAAATTCGTGCAGTGCTAGTCTTTGACTAACCATGACTTCATCAATATCTTCTAAATCAAACAACTGATTTTTATAATCTTTTGCAATTGCTTTACACGCTGCAATAATTTCAGCTCTTGAGCCGTAATTCAATGCAATAATCAAGCTTAACGCTTTATTATTTTTTGTCATTTCCACAGCAGCTAACAACTTATGCTGCATTGCATGAGGAAACTTTTGAATATCACCGATAAAATGAATTGCAACATCCGCATCATGCAATGCCTGCAATTCACTATCTAATGTTTCGATGAATAACTTTAACAAAAATCCGACTTCCTCATCTGGTCTTAACCAATTTTCAGTTGAGAAAGCATATAATGTTAAAGCTTCAATCTTATTATCAATGGCAGCTCTAACCACTTTTTTGACCGATTTAACACCTGCTTTATGTCCTATGGTTCTAGGCATAAAACGTTTTTTTGCCCATCGACCATTGCCATCCATAATAATAGCAACGTGTTTACAACCTTTTGATTCAGATGCTGCCATTTAAGATTAAATCTCCATCAACTCTTTTTCTTTTGATGCCAATACTGCATCCACTTCTGCTGTCATTGCATCTGTGATTTTTTGAATCACATCTTCACCACGACGAATTTCGTCTTCTGACAACTCAGCATCTTTCAATTTTTGATTCGCATCGCGACGGATATTACGAATCGCAACTTTCGCACTTTCGCCTTCGCCTTTTACTACTTTAACCATATCACGACGACGTTCTTCAGTTAACGGAGGCAATGGGATACGAATCAAAGTACCTGTTGTTGCTGGATTCAAGCCCAAATCACTCATCAAAATTGCTTTTTCAATCGGTCCCACCATATTTTTATCCCATGGTGTAACACCCAAAGTACGAGCATCAATTACGCTGATATTTGCAGCTTGGCTCAATGGTGTTGGTGAACCATAAAACTCAACTTCAATATGATCCAACAAACTTGTATGCGCACGACCCGTTCTTAACTTTTGCAATCCATTTTTCAAATTCTCAATGGACATTTTCATGCGATGTTCAGCATCTTGCTTAATTTCATTAATCATAATTTCTAACTTCCTTAACGATTATTTAAATTGCGTTTTATTCAGTTACCAATGTACCAATATCATCGCCACATACTGTACGAACTAAATCACCAGGATTAAAGATATTGAAAACACGAATTGGCAACTTATTCTCACGACACATTACCAATGCAGTTGCATCCATAACGCCTAAATCTTTTGCCAATGCTTCTTTATACGTCACAACATCATAACGCACAGCGTTAGGATCTTTGTTTGGATCAGCATTATAAACACCATCAACTTTCGTTGCTTTCAACATGATGTCTGCATTTACTTCGATTGCACGAAGCGCTGCTGCTGAGTCTGTTGTAAAGAAAGGATTACCTGTACCTGCCGCAAAAATTGTCACGCGTTTTTTCTCAAGATGGCGAACAGCACGACGACGAATATAATCTTCACACACTTCATTGATGCGAATCGCGCTCATTACACGCACATAAACGTTACGATCTTCCAATGCATCTTGTAAAGCCAATGAGTTCATCACTGTTGCCAACATACCCATGTGATCGCCTGTTACACGATCCATGCCCTTGCTCGCAAGACCAGCGCCACGGAAAATGTTTCCACCACCAATTACAACACCTACTTCCACACCAATTGAGTTTAATGACTGAATTTCATCAGCAATTCGACCTATTGTTTCTGGTTCAATACCATAATTCCCAGATCCCATTAAAGCTTCACCACTGAGTTTTAGCAAAATGCGTTTATACTTTGGGGGCTTATTCATAATTCCTTATCCTTACACTAGATCAATGACACACAAAATAACTCGGCATTCTAAATCATTTCACTGCTAATTAATAGCGATCAAAAAAGTTTTTAAAATTACTTTTTAGCTTTCTTAACCACTTTTTTCTTTTTAACTTTTTTCACTGGCTTTTCAATTTTCTTAGCCACCATTTTACGTTTTTCTTTAGAACCACGTTTTTTATCTTTAACTACACGACTGTCTGAACGAGATTTTTTAGAAGACTGTTTTTTTCCAGCCTTTTCCATCGCTTTAGCCGCAGCCATTTCACTCAGTATAGCTTCACGCTCACGTTTACTCAGTTTTGCATTTTTTGGCAAAGCTATCATTTCAAAATCTATGAATTTAGTTTCAGGATTAGCATCTAAAACTTTAACCACAACAGCATCATTTAACTTGATTAATGTGCCTGATTTTTCACCGATTAAACGATAACGAATATCATCAAAATGATAATAATCACCTGGTAACTTTGACATATGTACCAAGCCTTCGATAAAGATATCTTCTAGCTCAACAAACACACCAAATTTAGTAATGCCAGACACTCGTCCGTTTAAAACCTTACCAATATGCTGTTGCATATATTCACATTTTAACCATGTGACAACATCGGCAACAGCACTATCTGCACGACGTTCCATCTCTGATAAGCTTTCACCTAAGCTCACCATCATTTTATCCGTATAAGCATAGCGAGCTGCTTCGCTCTTAGCCTTATTAATCAGATATTTAATTCCACGATGAACAATTAAATCAGGATAACGACGAATCGGCGAAGTAAAGTGAGCATAATGTGTCAATGACAAGCCAAAATGGCCTTCATTCTCAGGCTGATAAACAGCTTGAGCCATTGATCTTAACATCATCGTTTGAATAATATCGAACGTTGGTAAACCGACTGCCAAAGCTAATGTTTTCGCATAATCTCTCGGCTCAGGATTCTCGCCACCCTCAATACCTAAATTATATTCCACTAAAAATCGACGCAATTTTGCTAAGCGATCTTCTGGCGGCTTACCATGCACACGATACAATGTTGGTAACTCATTACTCTCCAAGAATGTTGCCGCAGCAATATTTGCTGCAATCATACACTCTTCGATGATCATATGTGCTTCATTGCGCACGACAAATTCAATGCGCTCAATCAAGCCTTCATCGTTATAAATAATTTCTGTTTCTTTCGTTTCAAAATCAATTGAGCCACGGAGCTTTCTAGCCTTTCGCAAGATTTTAAATAATGAATACAGCGTTGTGATGTGTGGCATGATTTCAGCATAATCTTCTTGCATCGGATTATCATCTGTAATTAACTCTGCGACCAATTCATATGTTAATCGTGCTTGTGAACGCATAATGCCTTCAAAGAACTCAAAGCTCACCATTTCACCTAAAGGTGAAATAATTAACTCACAAACCATACACAATCGATCAACATTTGGGTTCAATGAACACAAGCCATTGGATAATTTTTCAGGCAACATTGGGATGACACGATCAGGAAAATACACTGATGTCCCACGCTTGATTGCATCACTATCAACCGCATTACCCATTTTCACATAATGTGCAACGTCAGCGATCGCAACGTATAACTTAAAGTTACCATCATCTAATTTTTCAGCATAAACCGCATCATCAAAATCTCGTGCAGTAATACCATCAATGGTTACTAAAGGTAAATGTCGATAATCTTTACGACCAACTTTATCTTCTTCTCTCACCTCATCTGATATTTGCTTTAATGACTCATCGGTTGCTTTAGAGAATTCATAAGGCAATTGATGTTCCATAATCGCCTGTAAAATCGCGATATCTTTAGTCATTTTACGACCAAAAACCTCCACAACTTTAGCAATGAAAGCACCTGTATTTAGCGCTTCTTGATCAATTTCAATTTTGACCAAATCATGATTTTTTGCATTATTTAATGCTTCAGGCAAGATTAAAAAATGTTGCGATACTTTACGATTCTCTGGCACTGCAACAGCACTGCCGTCATACATGGAAATACGAGCAACTAACTCTTTCAAATTTCTTGTGATGACTTTAGTCACACGACCTTGGCGCATAGATTTAGATCTAAAAACACCTGTAATCGCAACTTCGACTTCATCGTGGTGCATCACATTTTTACAATCTTTCGGTGATACATAGACAGAATCTTGATCTTTAACAATAACATAACCATGACCTTCTACAGAGCCTTCAAAAATACCGATAACGCTCTCTTCACCACCGACTGGCATAAATAAATCATTTGAATTACGGTGCAATTGTCGCGCCCTATTCATAATATACAAACGGTTACTTAATGCTTCTAATTGCCAATCTTCTGTCAAATTAAAAATTTGTGCCAATTCTTCAAAAGTGACACTTTTAGCCGCAACCAAAGCTTCTTGAATAAACGTTCTACTCGGAATTGCTAAGGTATATTTTTCTTGTTCTTCCTTAAATTTTGCATCATTAATCGCATAGTCTAAAAAATATGCTTGTTGTTCTGGTGTTAATTTCGACATTCAATGTCTCCTATAAATTTTTTCTATAAAACCCATCAAATTTGACCGGTTTGTAATAATTTTGATGAGTTAATCTTACTGATAATTAACTCGATAAATGATTGTGGTAATTTTGTTTCTAATGGGACAACCCATGCATCATGGTGATTCAAAATTTGCGTACACTTCACCGCATCTTTTTCCGTCATTAAGATCGGCGCTGCCATTTCGGCAAAGTCAGTCAAATGATAAACATGGTGGTCTGTAAATGGATAAGCCTTTACATGAATAGACTTAGAGGATAAAGCTGAAAAGAAGTTATTCGGGTGCGCAATGCCGGCAACGGCACTAACATGGGAAAAATTCTTCCATTCTCTGGTTTGTTTGGAGTTATTTAATTGATATGGCACACCGATTTGCTGCGCTATCTTATA
>CANRJX010000024.1 GCA_947631095.1 uncultured Wohlfahrtiimonas sp. | reverse complement strand
TCTCAAGTGAATGGTCGAAAATCTCATCATTCATGATCGGAGCTTAATAAGATCTAGCAATAAAAGCCTCTTAGAAACATATCTAAGAGGTTTTTTATTATTACTGTAAATATTATTTAGTTTTTAATTGCTCAGCAACAGCCCCAAAAAAGTCTGTATCTTCTATTGGAATAACTGTTGTTGGCTTAGGTTGAGCACCCAGAACAGCAATCACTAAATTTTCTTTAGGATTAACATAAACATGTTGGCCAAATATTCCGACTGCCTCATAAGCGCCTTCATTGATTGCATAATCTGACTCTGTAACAGGCCATAGCATATAACCATAATCAACGGTTTCGCCATTAATCACTTGTGGTGAGCCCGCTTCTTTCATCCAGCCTTCCGGAAAGCTTTCTACTCCATCAATCACACCATCATTCAATAGCAATAAACCAAAACGTGCATAATCACGTAATGTTGCAGAAAGTCCACTGCCACCAACTTCTAAACCATCTGGGGATTCTAACCACCATGTTGCATCAGATTCCATACCTGCTTTTGTCCAAATTTTTTCAGACAAATATTCACTCACAGGTTTACCAACAGCAGCTTTAACAAGTGCACCAGCCACTTGAGTTTCGCCTGTACTATAGTTCCAAATTGTCCCCGGCTCTCCTGCACGAGGTAAACTGCCCATCAATTCCAATGCAGCACCAGGTTTTTGTTCAATCTGAATTTCTAATAAACGACGACGATCAGAAGTTGGGTCGGTATAAGTTTCATTCCAAGCCACACCAGATGCCATTTGAAGAATATGCTTTACAGTGACACCATCATAACTTGTGCCTTTTAACTCAGGCAAATAATTTACAATCGGATCATCAATGCTTTTAATGTAACCATCTTTAATCGCCATACCAATTAATGCTGCTGTCATTGATTTAACAACTGACATAGACATCCAGCGGGTATCTTTTGTATTGCCTAATTCATAATCCTCTAAGACAACTTCTCCATCTTTAATGATAATTAATCCACCAATTCGATTAATGGAAAGATAATCATATAGATCATAGTCTTTTCCATCAGATTTAAACTTAACATTACCTAGCTGTTCTTTTGCATATGGTATTTCTTTAATATTATTTGGATCATGTGCAACTTTAGCTGTTGCAAATAAACGATCAATATTACGGAAGGTATTCGCCTGAATATCTGGTGTTAATGCGCCATCATAAACTTGACGCACAGTTCCAATTGGCTCATCTTTATGTGGATTTACAACATCATGCGCGAATGAAGAAGCGAATAATGATAATGATACAGTGACTGCTAGTAATGCTTTTCTAAATCTTTTACTTTTGTGCTGCATGTTTAATCTCCCTTGATGATTTATTATATTTCACCCAATATTTCTATCGAATGCATCACGAGTCTAGCAGACTTTTTATGTAATTTTACACTCTTAATAAATAAGATAATAAAACAATATCAACACAAAAATAGCCGTATAGCTGAGGCTATTTTTATGTTTATTATTAATTGGTTAGCAATGAATTAATATCTTGCTCTCGATGCTTCGAAGCAGTAATTGCAGAAATAATTGCAATGCCATCAACTTTGGTATGCATAACATCCATAGAGTTATTTTTGTTGATGCCACCAATCGCGACTTTGGGTAAATTTGGGTATAAACTAGCTCTTCTAGCCAATTCAGTTATGCCTATGGCTGGTTCTGCATCACTTTTTGAATTGGTTGGGAAGATAGGGCCAATTCCCACGTAATTTAGCCCTTCAATTTCACTCGCAAGATGTAACTGCTCTAAAGTATTAACTGATAGGCCGACATCCATTCCATGCTGTTTTGCTAATTGAATGGTTTCAGCAATCGGCTTATCCGACTGCCCAACATGAATAGCATCTGCACCAATAGCTAGCGCCAACTCAACATCATCATTAATAATAAATGGAATATCCACACTTTTACACAAACTCTGTAAGCGCTTAGCTAATGCTAAACGCTCTTTTTGATCCGTTAAAGAGTTGTGACCTTTTTCACGATATTGAAAGCAAGTGACACCAAAAGAAATTGCTTCTTCTAAAACTTGCTCAATATTCTCACCTTCAGAAATATCTTGTGTTCCTGCAATAAAATATAATCTTAAAGCTTTATGCCAATCTATCATTTAACTGCTCCGAATTTTCGATATGCCGCATGATTTGTTGGTCCATGCCCATGCCCTATTTCTAAATCATGATAAATCGCCGCAGTAATATATTCTTTTGCTGTGAAAATTGCATCGTGCAACGATTTACCTTTCGCAATTTCAGCCGTAATACACGCTGAATACGTACAGCCAGTGCCATGTGTATTTTTTGTTGGATAACGTTGACTGGAAAACCATGCACCCTCGCCATTTTCTGTCCATAAAAAATCACACGCTTTTTCTGTATTCAATGAATGTCCACCCTTCATTAATACATTCTTTGCACCCAATGCTTGTATATCCTTAGCTGCTTGGATCATATCGTCTTCTGTTTCAATTTTACGGCGTAAAATTGTTTCTGCTTCTGGGATATTTGGTGTAATTAATGTTGAAATTGGCAATAAATGATCAATCATCGCTTGGGTTGCAGTATCTTCCATTAATGGAGCACCACCTTTAGCAATCATGACAGGATCAACAACCAAAGCACCTTTAAAATTATGCTTTAAATAATCAGAAATTGTCACGATATATTCACTATTTAATAGCATTCCTGTTTTAATCGCGCTCAATTCAAAATCAGAAAATAACGCATCTAATTGAGCAATAACACCTTCCATTGGCACAGGATAAACACCCGTCACACCCTTAGTATTTTGAGCAGTTAATGCAATAATCACTGATGTTCCAAATACATCTCGCTCTTGAAATGTTTTCAAGTCTGCTTGAATGCCCGCGCCACCACCACTATCACTACCAGCAATTGTACAAACCTGTGGAATCATATTTACTCTCCTATAATATTAATGTACTGATTATCAGCCGCAGTTAACGCATGCAACTGATCGATAAAATGCATTTGGAATGAACCGGGCAATTGAGATTTTTGATAAGCTTTATCTCCCGCTATTCCATATAAGATATGTGCAGCAACAATACTTTCCAAAGATCGTTCTACAGATAAAAATGCGGCACATACAGCCGTTAATAAACAGCCCATTCCTGTTATTTTTGTCATCAATGCTTGGCCGTTTTTTATACCAATGATTCGTTCTCCATCACTGATCCAATCTATTTCTCCACTAATCGCAATGAAGCACTTAAACTTGATCGCTGCCTGCTTTGCTAACTCTTTAAGATCATAGTCACCTTCACCACTATCCACACCCTTAGAGTGCCAATCCACTTCACACAAAGTAGCAATTTCACCGGCATTTCCTCGTATCAACGTCATTTGCGCTGTTTTTAATAAGCTTTGAGTACATGCTTTACGATAATCACTAGCACCAACACCGACAGGGTCTAAAACTAATGGATGATCGTATTCATTTGCGGCTTTACCTGCCAATAACATTGCATGAAGTACATCATCTGTAATTGTGCCGATATTAAGTGCAGTTGCATTGCAGATGTTTGTAATGGTTGTAACTTCTTCCTCTGCATAAGCCATGATTGGTGATGCACCAAGAGATAAAAGTCCATTAGCAACAAAGTTGGCCACCACTTGATTCGTCATATTATGAATCAATGGTGACATGCCACGCAGAGTATGAAGATATGAGTACGCATCCATAATGCCTCCTAATAAATATAGATAAGCGCAGGCGAATGCGTGTCACCACATTTCCTACGCTGGTATTAACCAGATCAGGTTTAAGGGTCAGGATATACCTTCTCAGCCGAAGCTCCCCTAGTGGAAATGATAAAAAGCCGCAAGTATACACTTACGGCTTTTTGATTAAAACATGTGAATTATTTCACCATAGAACGGAGCTTTTCCAGATCTAATAACTTAATTTCCCTGTGGTTCACTTGTATCAACTCTTGTTCTTGTAAACGTTTCAACAAACGGCTCACAGTTTCAACGGCTAACCCTAAGAAGCTACCAATATCAGATCGAGACATACTTAATACAAACTCTGTTGCCGAATAACCACGACGCGAAAATCTTGAAGATAAGCTTAAGAATAACGCAACCAAACGAGCTTCTGCAGATTGAGAACCAACCATCATCAACAGTTGTTCTTCAGAATGAAGTTCTTGACTCATAATTCTCAATAATTGTTTAGAAATACCAGGAATAATTGCCGATAGATCTTCTAATCGATCATAAGGAAGCTCACATAAACTTGTTGTTTCTAAAGTTCTAGCACCACAAGGATGGATATTGGTTGCAACAGCATCTAACCCAATAATCTCACCGGGCAAATAAAATCCTGTGACATATTCAGTACCATCAGAGGCAACATTGTATGTTTTAACAGAGCCTGAACGAATAGCATAAAGAGAAGTAAATCTATCTTCGGGAAGATATATATGTTTACCTCTTGGTAATGGTTTGCTATGTCCAACAATAGATTCAAGCCTTGTGAAATCCTCGCCTTCTAATCCAACGGGGATACATAGCTGTTGTAGGCTGCAATTATTGCATGCAATTTTTAGATTTCTCAATACTGACATATATTAACTTCGCTTATTTATTAGAGATTAAAACCTTAAATGCTATTTGATATTAACATACAATTTGAATTGTCAATGCGTAAAATCAAAATATTAGCTGAAATAACTTAGACCACTGACGCCTAAAATAATTAATCCCAACCCAACACTTTTTCTAACTGTTACTGGCTCTTTAAAAATTAACACCCCAGATAAAGAAACCATCAGTGTAGATAACCCAGACCAAACTGCATAGCCGATACTAACATCTAAGTGCTTAAAAATTATATTAATTAATATAAAAAATACACTATATCCAGCAATCACGCCAACAATTGGTTTTTTATTTTGAAAACCATCCGAAAACTTTAAACAAACTGTTCCAAAGGTACTAAATAAAATTGCTACCACCAACATAACCCACGGATTAAAACTATCAACAAAGTGGATGATGCTAGCAATATGCTCTACCATTATTTAGAACCCAAGACAAGTACACCGATAACAATCAATGCTAAGCAGATCGCTATTGGTATAGTGATAACTTCTTTATAGAAGAATAAGCCTATTAAAAAAATTATGACTGCACCAGATGCGGACCAAATTGCATATGTTACAGCGACTTCCATCTTACGTAAACAATATGTAAAGCAAACAAAAGAAATGATAAAAAACACTGCCATTAGAACAACAGCCCACCAGACCGTTAAGCCCTGAGCTTCCTTCATCATAACGATGCCAAGTGCCTCGAATATGATTGCACCAATGAGTAGTAATTTTGCCGACATTCTGAGATTAATAATATCTAACGTAAAATAAGTATTCTAACATTAAAATACTCAACTATGCTTCATTATAACGATCATTTATCCCAATACCTATATTTCCTACCAATGATTTGTGCTTTCGATTATTATACTCGACTGAATAATACAGACTAATAATATATTTAATCTTATTATTAAGAGTATTTGAGATGCATGTCTTATCATCAAATTTTATAAAATCAAGGTACTCAATCTCGTGGAATTAATTATTTCAGCATTTTTACTAGGTTTATATGGCTCAGGGCACTGTGTGTCAATGTGTGGCCCAGTCATTGGAATCCTTGGATTAAATACTCAAACAAAAAGAACCGTAGCGGCTTTTTTATATAATTTAGGCAGAATTACAACTTATTCATTATTAGGCATCATTGCTGCTGTTTTAAGTATGCTATTGGATAATCTTAAGCCGATACAAGAAATAATGCGTTACATTGCTGCAATTTTAATGATATTTGTCGCATTACAATTCTTTGGCTTTCCAAAATTTTTAGCTTTTATTGAAAAGCCCCTTAAAAATTTAACCAAACCCATTACGCATTTATCCAAAAATTTTTTTCCAATTACGACAAAAACCAGAGCATATTGCGCAGGGCTAGTTTGGGGATTATTTCCCTGTGGTATGGTTTATGCTGCTTTCGCAATTAGTTTAAGCTCAACAAGTTTTATAGAAGCGCCAATCATCATGTTTGCATTCGGACTCGGCACATTTGCAGTTATGGTTTCATTGTCTTTATTTGGTAACTATGCAGGTAAGTTTTTAACTCATCCTAAATTAAGAATCTTATCGGGCATTTTAATTTTAGTCATGACTTTATTCTATATAATACCTGTAGTTATGACTGATTTAGGTTTCACTGAATCATCTCATACTCATCATATGCAACAAGGTTTGGATCATAGTAATATGGATCACAGCACTAATTCTGATTATAGCTCACACGATTCACATAACACTCATAATACACATGAGCATCGTACTACCGAAAACCATACAGAGCACAAACAAGCTCCGATGGATCATTCTTCAATGTCACATTAAGGAAAGATTATGACTTATAGCATTCATACAGAACTTTTTGGCCCGTATCAAAACTTCAGCCACATTTTAGTGGACAACAATACAAAAAAAGCAGTGATTTTTGATCCAGCATGGGATGCAGAATATATTGCAAAACGCATCAACGATCTTGGTGTAACTTTAGAAGCAATTTGGCTAACTCATGGGCATCATGATCATACAAATGCTGTTACAGCACTTCGAGAAATTTTTCCTGTGCCAACCTTTGCATCTCAAACAGAAATTGACTTCATTAATAATGTTCCTGAAGCAGTGGCTAGCAAAGTATTTTTACCTTTACCCTCTGATATTCAAGCATTTAATGATGGTGACACATTAACTTTAGGTGACACTAAAGCTAAAATCATTGCAACGCCTGGCCATAGCTCGGGCTCTGTCTGTTTCTTATTAGAAAATGACATGATTACAGGCGATACTATATTTATTGATGGTTGTGGGCGCGCCGACTTACCGGGCTCTGATCCAAATGCTTTATTTGAATCACTCACAAAAATTGTCAAAACTGTTCCACACCATGTAACATTACATACAGGTCATGCATATGGTCCGAGTGCAACAGCGACTTTAGAATCACAAATTAAAACAAATCCATATTTAAAACGCGCGAATCGTAATGAATTCGTCGACTATAGAATGTCAAATTAAATAATATATAAATCCATAATTGCAATTTTAAGGAGCAGCATATGGGCACTACCTTTCCAACACTCATCAATATAGCAGCTTTTGTTCTTATCCTACTGTTACTCTACTGGATGCAGAGCAAATATTTTTCATTTGCAAAGCGTGTCTTTTCAGCGTTGGGCTTAGGTGTTTTATTCGGCTTAGCAATGCATCTTTTATACGGACAAGGTTCCGCTATTATCACCAAAACCATTGAGTACACAAATATCGTTGGTGTTGGCTACGTTAAATTATTACAAATGATCATCATGCCATTAATCATGGTTTCGCTCATTTCAGCCATTATCCGATTAAAAGAAAGCTCTTCTTTGGGTAAAATCAGCGCTCTATCTATCGGAACATTAGTGATTACAACGGTCATCGCTGCGTTTATTGGTATTTTAATGGCCAAGCTATTTGGTTTAACGGCAGAAGGCATGAACATTGGCTCTGCTGAAGCTGCTCGTGGTACTTACTTAGAAACAACCAATCAAACTCTAGCAAACTTTTCTATACCAACAATGATCATTGATTTTATCCCTGCAAATCCATTCTTAGATATGACAGGTGTTCGTAAAACTTCGACGATTGCAGTTGTTATTTTCTCGATCTTCATTGGTATTGCGGCAATGGGTGTTGCCAAAAAGAAACCTGACTTATTTGCATCATTTGAACATTTTATGCAAGTAGCACATGCGATTGTTATGCGTTTAGTGACAATTATCTTACGCTTAACACCTTACGGCATTGTCGCTTTGATGGCAAAAATGGTGGCAACCTCACATCCATCTGAAATTTTGGAGTTAATTAGCTTTGTAACAGCTTCTTATGCTGCTTTATTACTGATGTTTATCGTTCATTTGATCATTATTTCATTCACTGGTTTAAGCCCAATTCAATATTTAAAAAAAACGTTGCCTGTATTAATTTTTGCATTTACATCAAGAAGTAGTGCAGCATCCATACCTTTTAATATCCGTACACAAACTCAAGGATTAGGGATATCAGAAGGTGTTGCAAACTTCTCAGCATCATTTGGCGCTACGATTGGTCAAAATGGTTGTGGCGGTATTTATCCAGCAATGTTAGCGTTCATGATTGCTCCAACAATGGGCATTGATCCTTGGACTATCGGCTTTATCGCACCATTACTCATCATCATCGCTATTAGCTCATTTGGTGTTGCTGGCGTAGGTGGTGGCGCAACATTTGCAGCATTAATTGTATTATCAGCTTTAGACTTCCCTGTTGCTTTAGCGGGTCTATTAATCTCAATCGAACCGTTAATTGATATGGGCCGTACAGCTTTAAATGTTTCTGGATCAATCACCGCAGGAACAGTAACAGCTCGCGTTATGGGTGAAATTGATACAAACACTTTTAACAGCGATCAAAAAGTACAATTAGACTCTGACATTATGACTAATGAATTGAACTAATTTAAAATTATACAGATAAGGAGATCCACCATGAAGATCATCATTATCGGCGCTGAAGCAGCTGGCATGAGTGCCGCTGCAAAGGCTAAACGCATTAATCCAGATGCAGAAATCATTGTTTATGAAGCAAGTGACATCACCTCTTTTGGTGCGTGTGGCTTGCCATACTTTGTGGGTGGTGAGTTTGATGACCCTAGCTATATGTCAGAACTTAAACCTGAAGACTTTGCTAAAAAAGGGATTTTTGTCAAAATTCACCATACTGTTCTTTCGATTAATCCTGATCAACAAACCATCATTATTGAAGCAAATGGTCAAACCTTCAGCGATCATTATGATCGACTAATGATCGCAACTGGTGGCACAGCAGTTATTCCGCCCATTTCAGGTGTTGATAAAGAAAATGTCTTCACGCTTAAAACAATGGAAGATGGTTTAGTTTTAAAATCATTATTACAACAAGATGAGTTTAAAAATATTACCGTCATAGGTTCAGGTTTTATTGGCTTAGAATTGGTCGAAGCTTTAACTCATTTAGGTAAAAATGTTCGCTTATTTGAGCGACTAGATCGAATTATGCCTGAAGCCTTTGATCCTGAAATTTCTGCTCTTTTAAAAGAAGAGATTGAGCGCTATGGCAACATCGATCTTCATTTAAATGAATCTGTGCAAAGCATTCTAGGTGGCGATAAAGTTGCAAGCATTAGCACTGACAAAGGTAATTATGCAACAGATATGGTCATTATCTGCACAGGTGTTCGACCCAATACTTCCTTCGCCCGTGATATTGGCTTAGACATGTTATCTAATGGTGCAATTCGAGTGGATGGTCATGGTCGAACCTCATTACCACATATCTATTCTGCTGGTGATTGTGCAACCGTTTGGCACGCTCAATTACAGCGAGACATTTATTCTCCTTTAGCAACTGGAGCGAATAAGCTAGGCCGAATTATAGGAGAAAATATTGTCGGTGGTGATAAAGCATTCAAAGGTGTTTTAAACTCAGCAGCTGTTAAGTTATTAACAGTGGAAGCAGGTAGAACAGGTTTGTCAGAAAAAGAAGTCATCACTGAAAATATTCCGTATAAAACCATCATTTTGAATGATAAAAACCATGCAAATTATTGCAAAGGACAAGCTCAGCTAACCATTAAACTGATTTACCACGCTGAAACTAAAGTTATTTTAGGTGCACAAGTATTTGGTAAAAATGGAGGAGCAGTTCATCGTATGCATGCTTTATCTGTTGGTATTATGACAAAACTAACCACTGAAGATTTAGCCTTCTTAGATTTTGCTTATGCACCGCCCTTCTCTCGTGTTTGGGATGCTTTAAACATTGCGGGTAGTATTGCTAAATAATCATTTAATTAAACTATCGTATTTAAGCCATAGATACGATAGTTCTCTACTCACCAAGTCAAACAACAATGAATAATGAATACATTAAGGAAGCGAAATTATCTTTCCCGCTTCTCAATCAACTAAGCGAGGCTGACCAAAAATTTTTTTTTGACTCTGCACAATGCGTAAAAGTTCCTAAAAATTTACTATTGCTCAAAAATGGTGATGCTTGCCAAGATATGATTTTTATTTTGCATGGCAGTATCAGAGTGTATAAATTATCAGAAGATGGCGGAGAGATTACTTTATATCGTTTAACCAAAGGCGATACATGTATTCTCAATGTGTCATGTATTATGAATGCACAACACTATAATGCGATGGCAGAAACAGAAGAAGAAACTATCTTTTTAAAAATTAATGGTAAAGTTTTTAAAGAGATCTTACATTCAAATTCATTATGGCAAGAATTCATCTTTAAAAAATTATCCGATCGTCTATCAGAAGTTATGATGATTGTAGAGCAAGTTGCTTTTCAACGCATGGATAAGCGATTGGCTCTGTTTATCCTTGAACATGATGATAACGGGCCAATTCAAATCACTCATGAAACCATAGCATTAGAGCTTGGTACGGCAAGAGAAGTTATCAGTAGACTATTAAAAAACTTTGAAAAACAAGGCATGATTAAACTTTCAAGAGGATCAATACAAATCTTAAATAGACACGAATTAGAAAAATTTTAACTATGTGACATAGTTACATACACAATAAAATATATTATATATTCTAGATTCATCATCAATTATCAACGGAGACTAATTATTATGAAAAATGTTGGAACAACTGATGTTGTTATTAGATTAATTCTCAGCGTGATTTTTTTCTCACTCTTTTTTATTCTTGAAGGCAACCTAAAGTATTTAGGGTTAATTGGACTGATTCCTTTGATTACAGCAATTTTTAGAACATGCCCGCTGTATATCATATTAGGCATCAAAACATGCTCTAACAAAAATAATTAATTTCAAACATTGTTTGAATGCTAAAAAGGCTAGTTTCGAATACTAGCCTTTTTGTTTTGAAGATTATGACTTCATCGCATCAATATATGCTTTAGATGTTTGGTCAAAATTCTCTTCCATTTTTTTGGTTGGTTTACCTAATAAGCTCACAACAACCAATACAATACAAGCCAAAATGAACCCCGGAATAATTTCATATAAGCTCAGTAGTGGCATGGATTCAAGTATTTGATTCACTTCTACGCCATTACTTGCCGCTAACCATTCTTTAATTTTTGGAAAAATAATGACAGTTAAAGCGCCTGCAATCATACCGAATAACGCACCATTTCTAGTAGTTCTACGCCAAAAAATAGAGAAAATAACGATTGGACCAAATGCCGCACCAAAACCAGCCCATGCATAAGAGACTAAATCCAATACTTTACTGTTCGGATCATATGCGATGTAAATTGCAAATGCAGCCACTGCAAAAACCATTAATCGACCAATCCAAACTAATTCTTTTTCGCCTGCATTTTTACGAATAAAACCTTTATATAAATCTTCAGTTAAAGCACTAGATGCTACCAATAATTGGCAACTTAATGTACTCATAATCGCAGCCAAAACACCAGATAAAACAATGCCTGCAACCCATGGATTCAGTAATACTTTTGCCAATTCCATGAAAATAGACTCTGCATTTCCTTTAATATTCACGCCTGTCTCAGGATTAATGCCACCCAAAACTGTTAAACCTTGTTCAGGATATTCTAAGAAATATGCATAACCAAAGAACCCAACAGCGACAGCACCCGCTAAACAAATTGCCATCCATGTAATAGAAATACGGCGTGCGTTCGGAATTGTTTTCACAGAATCAGCAGCCATAAAGCGCACTAAAATATGTGGTTGTCCGCAATATCCAAGTCCCCAAGCCATCAATGAAATAATCGCAATCCAAGTCAAGCCATGTGTAAAATTCAAATGATCTGGGCTATTATTTTTAATCAACTCAATCGTGGCACCAATGTCAAAACTACCGACATCACCTAACTTTAAGACCACAACGATTGGTACCAATAGCAATGCAAAAATCATAAGTGTTGCTTGTACAGTATCCGTCCAGCTTACCGCCAAGAAGCCACCAATGAATACATATGCAATGGTTGCAAATGCGCCAACCCATAACGCAGTGTCATATTCCATGCCAAATGTGCTTTCAAATAAACGTGCACTGGCAACAACACCCGAAGCACAGTAAATGACAAAGAAAAATAGAATGATTATGGCTGAAAAGATTTTTAATAAACGCGTATTGTCTTCAAAACGGGAGTGAAAAAAATCTGGCAATGTTAATGCATCGCCTGTTTTTTCTGTGAACATACGTAAACGTCCTGCCACAAATAACCAGTTTAAATAGGCACCTAAAGTTAACCCTATAGCGATCCATGAACCTGAAATACCTGAGATAAAAATAGCACCCGGCAACCCCATGAGTAACCAACCACTCATATCTGATGCACCCGCTGATAAGGCAGTCACTACACTGCCTAAACGACGACCACCTAAAATATAATCTGACAAATTTTGCGTTGAGCGATAAGCATATAAGCCAATCCCGATCATTGCTAAAATATAGACAAAAAACGTTATGTGTAAGGGCTGTAAAGCACCCATAAATCCTCCTAAATATAATAAGGCAAGCAAATTACCCTATGCAAATGTTCGAATATAGTACAGATTTATCATCAACAAAAAAAGCCCACAATCAAGTGGGCTAAATATATGAATCATTATTAAGTATTAGTTAAATCAATCCTAAAATGTAGGCTAACACTAAAAGAATTAAGCTGAAAATCCACATTGGAACAAAAGAATATCTGATATGACTACCTATAGAGACTCCTGCTAAGCCAATACCTAACCATGTAGATGGCGCTAATGGACTGATCATTGCACCAAAATTATTACCTATTGCTAATGAATAGACAACGGCTTGTGGTTCAACACCAAATGGTACTGAAATTTCTAATACAATCGGTAATAATGCGAAATAATAAGCATCTGTACTAGTGACTAAGTCTAAAGGTAAACCAACAAAACCCACAATCAAATATAAATAAGGCAAAATCGCAGCGGGCATAATGGAAACAATACTAACAGTCATTGCTTTTAACATACCCGTTCCATTTAAAACCCCTAAAAACATTCCAGCAGCAATAATAATAGATGCCATTAAAATTGCATTCGGTGCACTTTCTTTAATAATATCAGCCTGTTCCTTAGAGGTTCTATAATTTAATGGCAAAGCAATCACTACACCTATTAAAAATGCTAATAATGGCTGTAAGAAATCTCCTAATAAAACCACTAAAATCCCTATAAATAATAAAAAATTTATAGCATAAATAAACTTATTATTTTTATATCGTTGCTCACCTACAAAAAGGTCAATTTTTTGAGTTACTTTATCTAATAAATTATCAGTGATTAAGTGATCATTAGCACCAGAGGTTATACGTTTTTGCTCTCTAAATCCCATATATGCAGCAAAAATAATTAATAATGCCAAGCCTATCAATTGAAATGTAATTAATGGCCTCCACAACTCAGCTACATCCATACTTAAAACTGATGCCGATCTTGCCAAGGGCCCTCCCCACGGAAGTAAATTAACAATACCAATACTTCCAGCAACTAACATTACCAAAAGATTGGGACTCATTTTCATTCTTTTATAAATCGGTAAAAATGCTGGTATTGTAACTAAAAATGTTGTTGCACCCGAACCATCTAGATGGGCTAAGCTTCCAACGATTACCGTACCAATAGCAATAAAAACAACATGCCCCTGGGTCATTTTAATAATAAAGTTAATAATTGGATCAAATAAGCCAATATGATTCATAATTCCAAAAAAAATGATGGCAAAGATAAACATTGCAGCAACATTTATAACTTTTCCAAAGCCGTCAGAAAAAAAGCCATTAATATCTTCTAAATTGTAACCTAAAATAAATGCTCCAATAATCGGTATACCAACTAATGCAACTATGGGATTAGTTTTGCCAAATATTAATAATAAAACTGCTATACCTACTGTAAAAAAGCCTACAATCTCCACCATATAACTTCCCCCCATGAAATTTTTTAATACTCTTATAGTTTTTTTGATATTTTTAGATGAAGAACATTATTGCCTCACTAAAAGTGAGGCAATATTCATTAATGTTTATATTCTAGTTAGCTTATAAAAAATCAGATGACATACATATCAACATATTCGTTGACTGGAATATCCATCAATGTTGCTAAGTCCATTGATGCATCGAGAATTGTATTTTGTTGTTTTTCAGGGAAACGACGAGCAAGATTGATCTTGAATTTCTCTATTAATAATGGAATACCATCATCTCTGCGACGTTTATGACCAATTGGATACTCAACGGATACTTCATCTAATACCGTGCCATCTTTTAACGTAATGGTTAATGCATTAGCGATAGAACGCTTTTCTGGATCATGATAATCTTTTGTAAACTGCTCATCTTCTACGCATACCATTTTGTCACGCAACTCATCAATTGCTGGATTAGATGCAATATTATCTTCATAGTCAGCTGCTGTTAAACGGCCATAAATTAATGGAACAGCGACCATATACTGAATGCAGTGATCTCTATCCGCTGGATTATTCAGTGGGCCTTTCTTATCAATGATGCGAATACATGCTTCATGCGTTCTGATGACGATTTTTTCAATATCATCATATGTTTTACCTAAACTATCCAGTGTTCCTTTTAATGTCATTGCAGCTTCTACAGCTGTTTGTGAGTGAAATTCCGCTGGGAATGAGATTTTAAATAATACATTCTCCATGACATAACTTCCGTAAGGGCGTTGAAATTTAAATTCTTGACCTTTGAATAGAACATCATAAAAGCCCCAAGTTTTTGCAGTTAATGCTGTTGCATAACCCATTTCACCTTTTTGAGCCATCAATGCTAAGCGCACAGCACGAGAAGTTGCATCGCCTGCCGCCCATGACTTTCTTGAACCTGTATTCGGAGCATGACGATAAGTACGAAGTGATTGACCATCTACCCATGCCAAAGAAACAGCATTTAAAATTTCTTGACGCGTTAAACTTAACATTTCAGCAACAACAGCTGTAGACGCAATTTTCACCAAAATAACGTGATCTAAACCCACTTTATTGAACGAATTTTCTAAAGCAATACAGCCTTGAATTTCATGCGCTTTGATCATGCCTGTTAATACAGCTCGCATTGTTAATGGTTTTTTACCATTGGCAATTGCTACACGCGATAACCAATCAGCAACAGCTAAAATACCACCTAAGTTATCTGAAGGATGCCCCCACTCTGCGGCCAACCAAGTATCGTTAAAGTCTAACCAGCGAATCATAGCACCAATGTTAAAAGCTGCTTGTACAGGATCCAACTGAAATTGTGTACCGGGCACTTTTGCGCCATTTGGTACAACCGTACCTGGCACGATTGGCCCCATTAATTTAGTACATGCAGGATAATCCAGAGCCTCTAAACCACAGCCTAAAGTATCTAATAAACAGTATTGAGCAGTTTTATAGGCTAAGTCCGACTTAATTTCATACTCAGCTACGTACGTCACAATATCTTCTAAAACTTGATCAAATTTTTGCATTTCTTTTCCTTAAAAATAAACAAGTGATTGATCCGTTAATCATTAACGTTCATTGATATAAACAAACTCCATTGGTTCTGGGCCTGTATATTCCGCCGAAGGGCGAATAATTTTGTTATCTTTTCTCTGTTCAATAACATGTGCAGCCCAACCTGATGTGCGTGCGATCGCGAACAATGGTGTAAACATTGCTGTAGGCACTCCCATCGTGTGATATGAAACTGCAGAGAACCAATCTAAATTAGGGAACATTTTTTTCTCACGCATCATGAGCTCTTCTAAACGCTCTGCAATACTGAACATTTTTAATGAGCCTGCATCAACTGATAAATCATGAGCAACTTTTTTAATCACAACGTTGCGCGGATCCGCAACTGTATAAACAGGATGTCCAAAACCAATAATGATCTCTTTATTGGCAATGCGTTTTGCAATATCTGCCTCGGCTTCATCTGGCGAGCTATAACGTTGCTGAATTTCAAATGAAACTTCATTCGCTCCTCCATGTTTTGGGCCGCGCAACGCACCAATCGCCCCAGTAATACAAGAATACATATCTGATCCTGTTCCTGCGATGACACGTGCGGTAAATGTAGAAGCATTAAATTCATGTTCTGCGTACAAAATTAAGGAGACGTGCATGGCGCGAACATATTCATATGAAGGTGCATGGCCATGTAATAAATGTAAGAAATGTCCACCTAAAGAATCTTCATCTGTTTCCAATTCAATGCGCACACCGTTATGACTATAGTGATACCAGTACACCAACATAGAACCTAAGGATGCCATCAATCGATCCGCAATATCTTTTGCACCAGCACAATCTTGCCCTTCTTTTTCAGGCAAAATACAGCCCATTAAAGAAACGCCAGTCCTTAAAACATCCATAGGATGAGAAGATGCGGGTAAAGTTTCTAAGGCTTTTTGTACACTTTTAGGTAAGCCACGCAAAGTTTTGAGTTTTTTCTTATATAGATTTAACTCATTTTGAGTGGGTAACTTTTCATGAATCAATAAATACGCGACTTCTTCAAATTCGCAATGTTCAGCTAGATCTAAAATATCATAGCCACGATAATGCAATTCGTTACCATTTAAACCAACGGTGCATAATCCTGTTGATCCTGCAATCATACCCGATAATGCTACCGACTTTTTAGGTCGAAATGTTGGTGCAATCAATTCTAATTTATGAGTCATAACGCCATTCTCCTTTGGGGATTTCTCTCGCTATATTATTTTTTTTGCGATGAGAATAATGAATCTAAAAAATCTTCATATTGATAATAATTAATACTTTTGTAGAGCTCATCACGCGTTTGCATAGTGTCGACAACACTTTTTTGTGTCCCTTCCCTACGCAAGGTTTCATAGACATTTTGTGCAGCTTTATTCATCGCACGGAAAGCAGATAATGGATATAAAGCAATCGCAACATTAACACTTCTTAGCTCATCTAATGTGAATAATGGCGTTTGACCAAATTCCGTTAAATTCGCCAAAATAGGTACTTTAGTTCTATCTGCAAATTGTTTATACATAGATAATTCAGTAATGGCTTCTGGAAACAGCATGTCAGCACCCGCTTCAATATAAGCTTGCGCACGCTCTAATGTTCGTTCAATGCCTTCAACCGCTAAAGCATCTGTTCTCGCCATAATCACAAAATTTGGATCTTGGCGTGCATCAACAGCCGCTTTAATGCGATCCACCATCTCTTCTGTAGAAACGATCTCTTTATTAGGGCGATGACCACAACGTTTTGCCGTTACTTGGTCCTCAATATGTAAACCCGCTGCACCTGCTTTAGCATATTCTTTAACTGTACGAGCGATATTAAATGCCGTTGGCCCAAGCCCGCTGTCAGCATCTGCAATCAATGGTAAATCACATACATTCTTAATGCGATCAATATCAGTGACGAAATCGTGTAAAGTTGCAATTCCTAAGTCAGGTACGCCCAATGAACCTGCTGCAACACCGCCCCCTGATAAATAAATACTTTTGAATCCTGCTCGCTGTGCCAACAAAGCATGATTTGCATTAATGACACCCACCAATTGCAATGGTGATTCTTCACCTAAGGCATCTCTAAATTTTTTGCCTTGAGATTGATCTGACATACACTCCTCCTGATTAATGAACCATACGTTGATGATTACGCAATCAATTAAAGCAAATAGCGTGCCAACTCTTCGCAACCATGTAGTTTTTTTGTAATTTTATTAATATCTATTTGTTTTATATATACCTAAAATATTATTCATAATGTTTTTTCTATATATTAAATATTAAAAATATGTTTCAATTAAAAAATACTATGAAACATTTGAAACAAATTTATTTCTAATGGAACTTATTTAACATGGAAAAAAATCAGAATTCGAATAAACCAATCATTTGGACGGTATCAATTACCCACCTATATAAAACTTTTCAAGAAGTTAGTAATGAATTTGCAGAGATTGCAGAGATTGTTCCTGTAAAAATGAGCTTTGAAGAAGCTGTTAGCTACATCAGAACAGCTACAAAAGAGCTTCATTGCGATGCAATTGTTGCAGCAGGTTCAAACGGTGCGTACCTTAGAGATCGGCTCTCTCTTCCAGTCATCACCGTAAAAGAAAATGGATTTGACCTAATGCAAGCACTCGCCAATGCAAAAATGATCAGCCCAAAAATTGGCGTGATTAGTTACAGAAAACCCTTTCCGATCTTAAAGGATTTTCATAATGCCTTTGACATTGATATTACTGAACGCGTTTATTACACCAAAGATGATGCCCGTTTAATGATTAATGAGCTAAAAAATGAAGGCATTGGCGTCATTATTGGTGCAGGAATGATTACAGAATTGTGCGATCAATATAATGTACCTTCTGTTTTTTTATACTCTACAGAGAGCATTCGGGATGCTTTTAAAAATGCGATTAAGATTGCAAAACAGTCAATGTCATTGCGTGATCGAAATGCAAAAACCAATAACTTCTCATTAGATGCAAAATATCATATCAATGATATTAAAGGCTTTTCTTCTAGCATTGAACGCGTCAGATCTTCCATCCTTCTATATTCAAAAACACCTGCGCCAATACTTATCCAAGGTGAAAGTGGCACAGGTAAAGAGCTGATTGCCCACTCAATTCATCATGAATATACCGCACACTTTCAACACAAAACTGGTAAAAAACAACGACCATTTGTTGCCATTAACTGCAGTGCAATTCCTGAATCATTATTAGAGTCTGAATTATTCGGCTATGAAGATGGTGCTTTTACAGGCTCTCGTAGAGGAGGTAAAGCAGGCGTTTTTGAAATTGCACATACTGGCACACTCTTTTTAGATGAAATCGGCGAAATGCCATTATCACTTCAAAATCGCTTACTTCGTGTACTTGAAGAAAAAAGCATTGTACGAATTGGTGGTTATAACCCTATTCATGTTGATGTTAAAATCATTGCAGCAACCCATGCTCATCTTGATGAATGGGTGAAAGAAGGCAAGTTCAGATTAGATTTATTTTATCGTTTAAGTGTGTTGAGAATATTCAACCCACCTTTACGCAAACGCGGCAGAGACATTATATTATTAGCAGAGAATTTATTAAAACAAGCACTTACATCCTTAAATATGCCCATTCGCAGAGAATATATCGCTGCTTTACAAAATTGTGATGATGCACTTTTAAACTATAACTGGCCGGGCAATATCAGAGAACTTCGTAACATCATGGAACGCATTGCGATTTATCTTAAAGCAAATCCGAGACAGCTACCGAGCAATGAGCTGATTTTAGATCTATCTGATGAACGCTATATTTATGATAATGACGATGAAAACATCTCCTCCTCTACAAAAGTTTTGTCAGAAGAAGATCATCTTCGTGAACTCGATAAACAATTTAAAGGTGATAAGCAAGCGATTGCTAATTACCTCGGCATTAGTCGCACAACCTTATGGCGTAAGCTAAAAAAATTATAAAAAAATGCCCTTTTAAAAAGGGCATTTTAAATCAATCATCTATTTATATTTTATCCGCGAATTTAATGACCCAAAAATCGCTAATATTATCTGGCTTCGCAAGCGGTTCAATTGCAATTGTAGTATCCACCGCTTTCCCATCTAGCGACAACTGATTATTTTTGCTCAGTTCATAATTCTTCATTTTAGCTTTGCCAACAGGATTAATTAATGTCGTTTGCACGCCAAAGTCATTATCGTTGATCAATGCAATTGTTTGATCATTCACGAGAGCTAATCCTTCAGCTTTTTCTTGGCGCCATCCATGTTCACGAAGGTCTACTAACAACTCTTTCTCCGCCATAACAACACCACGCTCTTTTAACTCAGTTGCAGTATTGAATTCAGGAGATTGTGTCTGATCAAAAGCGGTTAAATCAGATGCATTTTTCATATTCACAACGTAAATCAAATTACGCATATCGCCATTTTTATCTTTACCTTGCTCAATGATTAAAATACGATCTTGATCCAAAGCTACGATGTCACCGATTTTTGCATCTTTTGGTGATTCATAAGCGTTCACATCAATCGGATAAGCAATCATTTTCGTTGCTTGAGTGGCAGGATCATAGCTCACTAAACGTGTAAAACTTGCTTTTTTCGCAGTCTTTCCATCAATGTCTAATGTGCTTTGTACTGGCGCTAATAACTTCCCATCTGGCAATTTTGCGATACCTTCAAAGCCACGATTAGGCTGACGCCATTTAATAATATTAGGTAAACCTGTTGCAATTCCTTTTTCAGATGCATTTGGTGTTGGCCCTAATTTTTCTAAAATTTTGCCATTACGATCAATGTGAATCAAGAATGGACCATATTCATCGCTTAACCAATAACCACCATTTCCATCAGCGACAATGCCTTCAATGTCTAAGCCATTTGTTTGACTTTCTAAAACTGCCAATGTTTCTGTTAATGGAATTTCATGTGTTGAGCCCACCAATCCTGCAGGCAAAGGTAAACCTGAAATATTGCCCTGCTCATCCTGCAAAGGACGAGCATTCGTTGCAATTGCACCATTTTTACCAACGGTTACATCCATCATTAATGGCGTGTAATTAGGAACGATAAAAATTTTAGTTTCTGTGCCATCTACTTTTGGGGAATCTGCATTTGGCCCACGGTCAGTCACTGTTACAAATTTTAATTCACCATTCTCAGCTGAAACAAAATGCAACCCTGAACCGATACCAATAGGCAGCCCATCAGGGAACGCTTCTGCAAATTGCCCCTTATATTCTATGGCTTGTTGATTAGGAAATTGAACTTCATAACGCTCAATTACAACATCTTTAGCAGATACAAAATTTAATACTGATAATACTGCGAACGAAACTAAAGTTTTTTTTAAACGCATTGATTACACTCCTATAAAAGATAAAAGGAGTATAAAAATGCTTTGTGACAAGGATATGACGCATAAAAAAGTTTACCAATATCCCAAAACTTTCCACCACAAGCCACCAATGTAAAACCAAATCGCCAAGTTAACAACACTCATAATAAAACCAACTTTCCACCATTCACCCAGCGTTGTATAACCTGAACCAAAAATAATTGGAGCGGTACCTGTACCATAATGCGTGAGTGACATCATTAATGATGATGAAAATGCCAGTGTTAATGCTAATAACATTGGCGGTGCACCCAATGCTATACCCGCTGCAAAAAATGCTGCAAACATCGCCGTAATATGTGCTGTTGTACTTGCAAAGAAATAATGCGTATAAACGTAGATTAAGACTAAAGAAAGCATACCTAGAATCCAACCTACGCCTAAATTATCAATACCAGTACCCACTGTGTGCGCCAACCAAGACACTAAACCCAATTT
>CANRJX010000023.1 GCA_947631095.1 uncultured Wohlfahrtiimonas sp. | reverse complement strand
CCTAGAATCCAACCTACGCCTAAATTATCAATACCAGTACCCACTGTGTGCGCCAACCAAGACACTAAACCCAATTTTCCTAAGTAACTCGCCATCATTACTAATGCGGCAAACCAAACTATTGTATCCCAGGCCCCTTTATTTTTTAAAACCTCATCCCATTCCAAAACGCCTGTCAGCAATAAAATGGATAGGCCAATGAACGCAGCTGTTGTTGGATTTACTAAAAATGCATCCCCAAATATCATTGCAGGAACACCTGCCCATAGAATTAATAATAAAATAAAGACACCTAACGTAATGATTTCAGGCAAAGATAATGGACCCAATTCTTTTAAGCGTTCCTTCGCAAACTTTGGTGCATCCGGCGTTTTCTTAATTTCAGGTGGGCAAACGAAGTAGATAACCCAAGGCATAACCACTAAAGAGATGATGGCCGGTACAAAAGCCGCAATCGCCCACATTCCCCATGTCAAATGAAATTCCTCGCTAGTACCCGCAAAAATTAATGACACAATTAAAGGATTAGGAGCAGTAGCTGTAATAAACATCGCTGAGGTAATCGGGTTAGTATTATAGTTAACCAAAGCTAAATAACGCCCAATTTTTTTTCGTGATTCATCATTACCTTTTGAATCAAAACTATCTGCCACAGAGCGCATAATCGGATGAATGATACCACCACCACGCGCAGTATTACTTGGTGTTACAGGCGCCAAGACCGTTTCTGCAAATGCTAAAGCATAGGCAATACCAATTGTTCGTTTTCCAACTAAAGTAATGAGCATATAACCAATGCGAGCACCTAATCCTGTTTTTGTAAGGCTCATGGAGACCATAATTGCGATCCCAATCAGCCAAATCAGCTGATTTGAAAAACCACTCAATGCATCATCTAACGCTTTTGTTGGGCTATCAGGATTTGTTACCCCGGTAATTGCAACTAAACTGATGGCTATAATTGAAACACCACCGATTGGCAAAGCTTTACCAATAATCGCAGCAATCGTTCCCACAAATAGGGCAAGTAATTGCCATGCATTTTGACTCACTCCTTCAGGTGGTGGAATCACAAACCAAATTAATAGTATTAAAACAATGGAAACCATTGCAGGAACGATTTTTACAGGAACAAGCTTAGCTGCCATTTTCTTATCCTTTATATATTTATTATCTTATTGCTTAATTACAACTTAAAATATTCTACTTGTTTTCCAACCTATTTAAAAGCAATCACTCTTTGAAAGAGCTCATTTTGACAAGCGTTAACAATTATCTAATACACTTTGATAAACAGATAAAGCCTCTTCTATATCATTCGTGTTATACACAATTCCACGACCATCTTTAAACAAAATCACCCGATGATCATCCAAATAAATATTCAAAAAATAATCATTAAACTTATGCTGTATTTTTTGAGATTCTAAGCTTTGTTGAATTTTGGATAAATCCAGTGGCTTTGATTCTCTAATCATTACTGAGCCATCACCACATAGTCTTTGCGCTTCTCTTTTTGACTCTTGTAGTGCGGGATAAGTTGGTTGCTTGCCACACGTTGGGCAATTTGAATTTTTTAATTTTGCCAAACTAATATTTTGGGAATGGGATTCCCATAAATCCATCGTGAATAAGGTTTCACGTAAATCGTGTGGATTGACAAAATACTTAATCGCTTCTGTCGTTTGAATGCTAGAAATTAATTGTAATATTGGCTGAATCACACCAACAGAACTACATGTATCTTGAGTTTCTAAGGGTAAGACACCCAATAAACAACGCAAACAGGGTAATTCTTTTTGATGAGGAACATTGAAGTTATGACTCATACCATAACTTTCTAATGCTGAGCCAAATATCCACGGCATATTCAATTGATAACACGCATCATTAATCAGCATGCGAAGTGCTAGATTATCAGTGCCATCTAATAACAAATCAGCACCCTTAATCAACGCAATAATATTATCACCAGAAACATCTGCTAAATGGGTGGTAATCTTAATGGACGAGTTAATCTTTTCAAGGTGATTTTTAAGCGCAATTACCTTAGGTAATGCATTCACAGCATCTTCTTCAGTAAACAGTGTTTGACGCTGTAAATTACTGAGCTCAACAAAATCTCGATCAATCAAAATGATGTGGCCAAAACCAGAACGCGCTAATGTTTCAGCATGTTGAGCACCTAAAGCACCACACCCCAAAACAACAACGGTTGCTTGATTAAGCTTTTGCACACCCTTCTCTCTAATACGATGAAAACGCGCCAAGCGATGATAGCGTGGATCAATTGAACTTTGTGTCATGTTAGCCGATCAATCCTGTTAATGGGCTACTGGCTGTTGCCGTTAATTTACGTGGCATGCGTTTTGCTTCAAATGCCAATCTTCCTGCTTCACAAGCTAAACTCATCGCTCGACTCATTTTGATTGGATCTTCAGCATATGCAACCGCACTGTTTAATAACACACCATCTGCACCCATTTCCATCGCAATAGCAACATCACTTGGGGTTCCTAAACCAGCATCCACAATTACAGGCACTTTTGCATCTTCAATGATGTAGTGCAGATTATATGGATTCACAATTCCTAAGCCTGAACCAATTGGCGATGCGCCAGGCATAATCGCATGGCAACCTAATTCTTGTAATCTGCGTGCTAAAATCACATCATCTGAGGTATACACTAAAACTGTCATACCTTCTTCAAGCAACATTTCTGTTGCCTTTAATGTTTCGATCGGATCTGGCAATAATGTTTTAGGGCAACCAATGATCTCAACTTTGATCATGTCACATAAACCCGAAGCTTTTGCCAGTTTAGCGGTGCGCACAGCTTCTTCTGCCGTACTTGCACCAGCTGTATTTGGCAGCAGTTTATATCTAGATAAATCTAGCTGTTCCAATAGATCAGGCTGTTTATCATCAAAAATATTCATACGGCGGACTGCAAAAGTTAATACTTGCGTGTCACTTGCCTCCACTGCACCTTTTTGCTCTTCAAATGAACGATATTTCCCTGTGCCTAAAAATAGGCGTGATTGAAATTCAAAATCACCAATCTTCAATGTCATAATTAACCCCCTCCCACAAAATGTACGATTTCAAAACTGTCTTGGTGATTCACGGACTCTTTCGCATAATCCTCTTTCATCACCACTTCTCTATTTTTTTCTACTATGAAATATTTACGCTGAGCAATGTCCAATAGCTCGATTAAATCAGCCACTGTTTTAATCTCATGAGTAATATTCATTGCTTTACCATTCACTGTAATTTCCAAACTAATTCTCCTAATTTTTTAGCATGCAAAATACTGTCTTCAATGCTTTGATTAAAAAAACCTGACATGACAGCTACGCCATCTACATAAGGTGCAACTTCAATAATATTTTGTTCATTGATTCCACCGATGGCGATCAATCGCCCTTTGGGTTGCAGTGTTTTTAATGTTTGTAATTTTGCTAAACCAAATGGTGGGTAAGTTTTGAGTTGTGTCGGGAAAACATGCCCAATATAGCCATAATCATACGTCGGTAATGCTTCAATAATTTGCGCTTCAGAATGAAAAGATCGACCAAAATAGAGATTTGGAAATGCTTGCTGAAGCCTATCTATCGGCAAACTGGATTCAGTTAAATGAACACGAGACAAGCCAAATACGGCCGCAATGTCAGCTCGGTCATTTATGATTAACTTTGTAGAATCAGAGACTTTTAAAACAAGGTCTAGTAGCTTCGCAATTTCTTTTGGTGAGCGTGATTTTTCACGAATTTGAACAAAATCGACAAATGGCAGTAACGCAATAATGCGTTCGCTTAATGCTTCAATAGATTCTGATAATTGATTGCTTGTGACAGCATGTATTTGAAACATAAATCTCCATTGCGGAGATTATGTAGGCACTCACACATAATTTGTTAGTGTGCCCTCAACACTTGCCTCCGCTAGTATTAACTAGATCAGGTCATAAGAATCCCGAAGTTTACTTCGATCTCAGCTGTTCACAACAGCACCTCTAGTGAAGGCAAAAGTATAATCAAGTAAGATTATTATCGCAACTTTATTTACTTTAAAAATAATTAACTTTAATGCATTATCAATATCCATTTTATTATTCTTTATCACACAAGGATTAATTATGCCGTTCACCAGCACTTCAAAAAACCTCCTCTATATGATGATCGGCAGTGCGATTATTTTGGCTTTATCGTTAGGCATTCGTCATGGATTTGGTTTATATCTTGTTCCCATCAGTGAAGAGTTTAATTGGGGACATAATGTATTTAGCTTAGCCATTGCGATGCAAAACTTAATTTGGGGCATGGCTCAACCCTTTGCAGGTGCTTTGGCTGATAAATATGGCACTAAAAAAGTGGTGCTGGTTGGCGGTATTTTATATGCACTCGGCCTATTTATTATGGCACTGAGTTCATCACAGCTATTGCTGAATCTCAGCATTGGCATCATCATGGGATTAGCATTATCAGGCACATCATTTTCAGTTTTACTGTCTGCTGTTGGACGTGCTGCACCAAAAGATAAACGAAGTTTAGCAATGGGGATTGCAAGTGCCGCTGGTTCTTTTGGGCAATTTATCATGTTGCCAATTACTTTAATGTTGATACAACATTACGGATGGTCATCTGCATTAATCATCAGCGCTGTGTTGATTTTATTAATTGTCCCTCTAGCTTTCATGCTGAATTCACCCAAAGCTACATCAAGCATTCCAGAGAGTGCAGCTCAAGCACCGTCTCTATCACTCAAAGAAATTTTAGTCATCGCCAAAAACTACAAACCCTTTTGGTTATTATCTACAGGATTCTTTGTATGTGGCTTCCAAGTAGTGTTTATCGGTCTACACATGCCTGGCTATTTAGCAGATCATGGTTTTGGCAGTAAAATCAGCACTATATTTTTAGCACTCGTAGGTTTATTCAATATTGTTGGTACATATACCGCAGGTTGGCTTGGTGATCGATACAAAAAAACATATTTATTAATGGGCATTTATGGCCTTCGTGGCATTGCGATTATTATATTTTTACTATTACCACTCAGCCATTTAACCATCTATATTTTTGGCATAGTTATGGGGCTATTATGGCTATCCACAGTGCCATTAACCAATGGCATTGTGGCAAGCATGTTTGGGGTTAAATATCTCACAACTTTAGTTGGCATTGTATTCTTAGCACATCAAATCGGCTCATTCTTTGGGGGTTGGCTCGGTGGCGTTAATCATCAACTCACCAATGATTATAACTATGTATGGGGGCTTTCCATTTTTCTCAGCATCATCGGTGTATTGGTTCATTGCTTCATTACAGAAAAGAATATTGTCGATGCATAAAAATAAAGCCCCTATAGTTTATAGGGGCTTTATTTAAATCATTACTCTGATTCTTTATAATTTTTAATCGCAATTGCCAATCGTTTAGCGGCTTCTACAGCACCTTCAGGATTAACAGTGGCAAATGATAAGCGCAGTGTTGAGTCATCTGCATCGCTTGCATAGAATGCAGCACCCGGTACAAATACAACACCCGCATCCTTGCCATAATTCAACAATTTAGTAGCACTGATGCCATTTTTTAACTTAGCCCACAAGAACATGCCACCCACAGGTTTTTGATAAACCAAATCATCACCCACATATTCATTCAATGCATTCATTAATGATTGACAGCGTTCACCATATGTTTTCGAAATTGCAGGAATTCTATCTTTTAAACGACCGCTTGCTAAATATTTTTCAACAATCAATTGTGGTAAAACTGGCGTATGCAAGTCTACGGATTGCTTGATCAATACTACTTTTTCACGAATGACTTGACCGGCCACAATAAAGCCTAAACGTAAACCTGGCACCAAAATCTTTGAGAAAGAAGATAAATAAGCCACATGACTTTCACCTTTTTTCAAGCGTTGCGCCAAAGCATAAATAGATGGAACACGATCGCCTTCGAAACGAATTTCACCGTAAGGATCATCTTCTAAAATCACAAAATTATATTCAATTGCCAAAGACAATAAACGCTCACGATTTGCTTCACTCATGGTGGAACCTGTAGGGTTTGCAAATGTTGGCACGATATATAATGCCTTGACCTTTTTATTATCAGACTTTAATTGTTTCAACGTGGTTTCTAATGCATCTAAATCAAGACCTTCTGCTGAACCTTTCACAGACTTAATTTCAGCGCCCGCCATACGAAACACTTGTAAGGCTGCTAAATAAGTCGGTTGCTCAACTAAAACAACATCGCCCACATCTAAAAATGTGCGCGCGATTAAATCTAGTCCTTGCTGTGAACCACTTGTTACAACTACTTGATCTTTTTCAGCGGTAATGCCTCTTTCAGCGACCAAATGTGTAATTCTTTCACGCAATTCAGGCTCACCATCTGTGACGCTGTATTGATATGCCGAAACGCCCATCTTCATTGCTTCTAATGTTGCAGCCTCAATACCTTCGAGATCAAACATATCTGTAGCAGGAATACCGCCCGCCAGTGAAATAATGTGAGGCATTTTACTAAAAGCTAGTAATTCACGAACAATTGAACTTTGTGCTCCGACAACACGGCTAGCAAAAAGGGCGTTTAAATCTTCCATTTTCTATTCCTATTTGATCTGAATGTTTTGTGCAAAGACTACTGTTATAGTCAATTTAAAGCACTTCTACAATAGGATTGGAATAAATTATTAAACAGACTATCAACCTAGACTATGAGTCATAATATTTAAAAGCCAAATTACTTATAAATAATATTTACAAGGTCATCTATATTTTTAAGCTGACTAAGCTTAATAGTTTTTGGTTTATCAAAAGTTTCCCATGTTTCTATGAAATCGTTAATATCAAAATCTTCATTATCTTCATTAGGATTTGTCAGAACTTTCTTTTTACCTGTTAGAAAATTCATACTCACCATTTTAAGTACTGTTGGTCCCCTATTCGAACTATTATCAAATCCAATAAGGTCAAAATCATTATCTTTAGGATTATGACGAAACGTATATGTCCAATGCCCATAACGTCCGTGCGAATAATTAAAATACAATAATCCTTTGTCTAAATTGATCGTGAGTTCTGGTGGAAAATAAACACCACCATCTTCATTCTCAGAGGCTAGAAAATCCTTGTTTTCTAAAATTTTTTGGTAGCCATTATCCATCTTTAAAAAGATAACCAATCCTCTACGATTTTTATCAACAATATTTTTATTCCATTGATCAGGCTGAAATCCTTCTGAATCAGTTGCTTTAACCAATAAAACTAGATCTTCTCGCTTTTGATCAGTTAAAGAGCCTTGAACAACCTCCATGACTCGATAATCATCAAACATAAAGATATTTTCATCCTTTGCAAAGCTCATAGAGATCAAAGAATAAAACACTAATCCTATTAAGGTAATTTTAGAATATTTCATAATCAACTCACTGTTTATTGTTATTTTTGTCCAGCTCCACCAAGAAAGCTAATTTCTCTTGAATTTTACGCTCTAATCCACGATCAGTTGGCGAGTACCATTCTTGCTCTTGCATATCATCTGGAAAATATTTCTCACCCGCAGCATAAGCATAAGGTTCATTATGTGCATAACGATATTCTTTGCCATAATTCATCTCTGCCATTAGCTTAGTTGGCGCATTGCGTAAATGCAAAGGCACTTCAAATGAGCGATTATGCTTAACATAAGCACGCGCCATATTATATGCATTATAAGCAGCGTTCGATTTTGCCGCACAAGCTAGATAAACCAAAGCAGTACCTAGTGCGAGTTCACCTTCTGGTGAACCTAATCGCTCATAAGTGGTTGCTGCATCATTGGCGATTTGCATCGCACGAGGATCAGCCAAGCCAATATCTTCCCATGCAATCCGCACAATTCGACGTGCTAAATAGCGAGGATCAACACCTCCTTCAAGCATTCTTGCAAACCAATATAGAGATGCATCGGGATCTGAACCGCGCACAGACTTATGAAGCGCTGAAATCAAATCATAAAATTGATCGCCGCCTTTATCCATCGCTTTCGGTTGTTCAGTCAATACTTCTGTCAAAAATTCCGAATTAATTTCAGTTTGATTTTGTGCAATCGCAATATTCAATACTTGCTCTAAGCGATTCAGTAATCGTCTTGCATCCCCATCAGCATATTCCACCAACTGATCAATCGCCGCTTGCTGAATCAACAAATCTGCATAATGCTCTGCCATGACTTTATGGACGAGCTCTATCAACGCTTGTTGATCAATTGGTTTTAATTGATAAACCGTTGCCCGTGATAATAGTGCTCGATTGATTTCAAACGATGGATTCTCAGTAGTTGCGCCCACAAATACCACCAAGCCAGACTCAATGTAGGGTAATAATGCATCTTGCTGACTTTTATTAAAACGATGTATTTCATCAATAAATAAAATCGTTTGTCTGCCTTGAAGCTGATAATTTTTGGCTTCTTCAATCGCTTCACGAATCTCTTTAACGCCAGAAAATACAGCAGACAATGCAATATACGCACAATCATAAACATCGGCCAATAACCGCGCCAATGTTGTTTTACCAACGCCTGGTGGTCCCCAAAAAATCATAGAGTGCGGTTTTTGTGCTGAAAAAGCCATGGTTAATGGCTTATTCGCCCCCAATAAATGAGACTGCCCGACAACATCACTAATTTTTTTAGGACGAATACGATCAGCTAAAGGTGAAAAGTCCTGATCATTTCCGCCAAATAAACTATTTTGTTTCATCAATAACATCCACACCTTTTGGCACTTTTAATGAAAAAATATTGCCATTGATGTTCGAATTAATTTTTACGTTTGATAATTTTAGGTCTAAAGAACCGTTCACTTGTTTAGCGGATATCTTTGAAAGATTGCCTTTGCTGAACTCAATTTCAATCGAGTTAACATCGCCTTTTTTTTTAGGTGTTAATTGATACTTAGACTCATTTTTGATCGTTTTAATATTAAATTGTGTGTTGAGCGATTGATTATTAAAGATCATAAACATAGGTGAGTCTTGCTCAAATTGAGCGAGATTTTTAATCACGACTTGCTCTAGGTCGACATCGTAATGCCATAATTTTTGGCCATTACTAATCAGTTTTTGCTCAAATGGCTCGGTATAATCAAAATAGAAACCTGCCATAGGATCTTTTGCTGTTTTTTTACGAATTTTCAGCTCACCTGATGAAACATCTTTGTTTTTTTGTTGAATAACTGTTTGTTCAAAATCGGCTTCAATTGTAGAAAGCTGATCAAAATAATTCATCAAAAATGCTTCATTGGCAAAGGCTGGCATGCAGATTGTTGCTAACACACTCAAGAAACCAATTTTTTTAAACATATAGCCTCCTAAAATCAAAGAAGCATTATACAATTGCTCAACACCTTTATGTGTAAGTAATTTGTAAATCGTTTCACGTGAAACA
This sequence comes from uncultured Wohlfahrtiimonas sp., assembly GCA_947631095.1. Taxonomy (GTDB): domain Bacteria; phylum Pseudomonadota; class Gammaproteobacteria; order Cardiobacteriales; family Wohlfahrtiimonadaceae; genus Wohlfahrtiimonas. The sequence continues at coordinate 12,198 of CANRJX010000023.1, read as the reverse complement.
TTTAATTATGTGGGATCAATATAATTTTTGCCTTCGCGCGCCATAAATTGAGCATAAATTACAAGTAACATTAATAATGCTGCGGGAATGAATAAAGTTTTTTCATGTATTTGGTGTGCAACAATAAAGCCTGTCGAGCCGCCACTTGCAAAGCCAATTAAAACTAAAAAGAATAAACATCCTGTTTTAAAGGATTTTTTATCACCACAAATAAAATGCATCAAATAATTAAATGCTGATTGCAACACTGGTGTTACCGCGATATTGCCATAAGATATTCCGTTCAATTTATGAAAGCCATTCCCCTGAACACCCGCAATGAATGAAATGGTGGCACAGATATAAAACATTCCTATCAGATTGGTAAAAATCCCCGTTGCTAATAATGTTAAGGTCACAACTTCAATCAATAAAATAGCAATGGACCAAACTTTGCGTTTTGCTTGTTCAATCACTTGGACTAACACGGTGGCCATAGAACCCAATCCAAATGCGCAAATCATGATTAATATGTCATATACATGTGTCCAATCACCTAAAGAGATATGTTGTCCCAACAATATGATATTACCAGACTGCAAAGTACCAAATATTCCTGCTTCATAGTATGTAAAGCCATTTAATAAACCCGCAACTGTTGCCAAAATAAAAGCAATCCATGGATATTCCATAATGGGCAATTCATTGGTATTCATAAATATTATCCTATGATTAATTTAATTAAATAATAAGATAATATTTTATATAGTACTAATTAAATCTAAAAAAGCGCTTAACACCACCCAAAATTCCTAATAAAGATTCCTTAATCGGAGTTTTTTCCATAACTTTTTGGTTTTGCAATAAAGTAGGTGTTTGACTAAAACGATGAAACATATTGATTGCAGAATTAATAAAATGCGCGACCTGCCCTGGCTTTGATGGCATTACCACATAACGATATAACTTTGCTTCATTGATTAACGTAATAATATCTTCATAATCTGCATGACGCACAAGCCCAATACTCAACAACTCTGGCAACTCTCGTTTTAAATATTTTAAAAGCTCAATGTCATCTTCATTAGAAAATGGTGAATAAGTCACAATGAGTTTGACAGGATAATCTGTCAATAACTTTAAAACCTCAGCATTCGTACGTGCGGTTAAAACTTTAACGCTATCAGGTGTTTCTGTCGCAATATCAAACTCACTGCTAGAAACCGTGCTTTTATAAATAATGTAAGAATCACCCCAGTGTTGACCAACCTCTGCATTTAGTAATGGCGCATCAAAAAGGTCTTTTTTAGGCTCGATCGTAGCATTCGTTTCTTTTAAAACCTTAGATACTTCAACAGCATCACGAACAATGCTTAAAACTTCTGCATTACTCCAAGGTTTAGTTAAAAAACGATACACCTCACTGTCATTGACAGTACTAATGATCGCGCCTAAATCAGAAAATCCTGTTAATAAAATACGTGTTGTATGAGGAGAAACTTTTTTTGCAATTTTCAAAAAGTCTGTACCCAACATTTCAGGCATACGTTGATCACTGATAACAACTGAAATATCTGTACTTTTCAAGATCTCAACAGCTTCACGTGCATTTGTTGTTGTAATCACGTTATAGCGCAATCGTAATAGTGCTGTTAAAGCATTCAAAATTAGCTGTTCATCATCTACACACAAAATATTTATTTTCTTTTTAATCATCCCAAAACCCATCCTCTATTTATTTGGTTAACGTAAGTGGCAACTTAATTAAAAACTCGGTCCCCTCACCTACGGTAGATTTCACTTGAATTTCACCATTGTGTTCTTTAATAATTTTGTGGCTAATCGATAATCCTAATCCTGTACCCTCTCCAATTTTCTTAGTTGTAAAAAATGGGTTAAAAATATCTTTGAGTTTTTCAGGTTCTATTCCTGAGCCATTATCTCGAATGAAAATACCTGCATGTTCAGCATCAATTTGATCTAACGTAATTGTGATTTCACCACCTTCTGGCGTCGCATGATTTGCATTACCAATAATGTTTAATAAAACCTGATTGATCTGCGATGGCATACATTCGACCGTGCAGTCTTTAATGATTTCTGTTGTGACTTGCTTATTTTTCAATTCATATTTTAATAGCGTTAAGGTGCTTTGAATGGACTCACTCAATGCATGACGAGATAAATGACCACGATCTAAACGACTAAAGTTTCGTAAATTCACAACTAAATCGCTGATTTGCTCAACACCTGTCATACCATCTGCAATTAACGCTTCAATTTCATCGACCATATCAGCATAACGAAAGCCCTCTAAATCCATATCGCTAAGATGAGTGTTAATCGCCTTAATTTCCTCTAAAATCACTTTCTTTTGTAAATGAACATCTGCAGCTTTAGGATGATTCACAAGATCCATCAAAAGATCCGCCAAATTCACAAATTGTCTAAATTTTAATTGTTCAATGTTTGACTGAGTCAGTTCTAATGCATTTTTGGTATAAGCCAAAGGCGTATTCACTTCATGAGCAACACCTGCAACCATTTGTCCTAAAGCAGACATTTTTTCAGTTTGCACCATGATCATTTCAGAGTTTTTTAAATTTTCTAAAGCAGTTTTAAGATCCGCAGTCCGCTCCTCAACCTTCTTTTCTAATTTGAAATAGTTAATGAATAAACGTACTGTCATAACCATCAATATTGCCAACAATGCGGCAGCATAATAAGTTAAATATGTTTTATTTTGCTCTTGTTCAATTAATTGTGATGCAACACTAGCGCGCACCTTATCTTTAATAACATTTACCTTCTGAACCACAGGTAAACCATTAATTTGCGCCAAAATGTTATTAATGTCTGGGCGCGTTACCATCACAATGCCCACTTGGCTTAAAAAGTCATAAACAATGTCTTGTAACTGAAAGCTTAAATCAGTTTCTAATAATGCAGCCTCAACTCTATTCATAAGTGTTTGAATTTCAGCGAATGCTTCAGGTGTCGTATTGATATTATAATTTGCCACTACCGTGAAGAGCCTTAACAATAACTCATCAAATTCAGAGCTTTGAATTTCTGGATATTGTAGTATCTGCTCATAAATCTTAATGAGAGACTCTAAAGCATCATGTAACACTTTAATTTCTAAAGTAAATTGCCCAACTAAATTGCTTTTCTCAGCAATTGTTTTTTCTAAGTTATTCACTTCTGCACTAATATTTGGATCTTGCTTAAGTTTCTCTAAAATCATCCGAATGGCTTTTTCATCTTTATTGAATGAATCAAGACTTGCAACCACACCAGTATTCACTCGTAAAATTTCAACATTCCATTCAGCAGACTCATTCACTAGTTGATTAGCTTCATCAATGATTTGATTGCTGGATCGTAGATCAACATTCTCCGTGTTCAGATAAAAATAAACTAATCCCGCAACAGCAATAACAATGAACGCTAAAGTCATCAAGATTCTAATAATAATTTTCATAACTCAATGACTTCACATAATCTAAAGACTGAAAACATAAGAAGTAACCTGCTCTATTTAATCCATTTAAATACCTTTTGAGCCGTTATTCTAAGTTGATATTGTGACACTAATGCGACAGTGCAAAATATATCTGCACCCTCTAATTGACAATTAAATGCAAATCTATTCTGATACAACATGCTATATATCACTATAGAATTACTTTCGGAGAGATGTACTAATTATGAAGCAGTCTTTATTCATTGCCGGCTATGCAAGATTGCCACAAGGCATGGCAGCGAAACATATTTTTGAATCAATGACCATCACTGCAGAGATTGAGCCTAAATATGGCGTAATTCTTGCAGCAGATTGCACTTTAATCACAGAACTGGGTAAAAATTTTATGCGAGATCTATTAAGAGGTCATAGCTTAAATGATGGAATAGAAGAGATTATTCGCCAAGTTCAAATATGCTATAAAGGTAAGGCAACAAGCGCGCTCATTGCAGCACTCAGAGATTTAGATCATCAATACCAAGCCATTCAAGAAAATATTAAAAAAGATTAGACATTCTTTTTGTTGCATGCTACATTTTACTACAAGTTATGTAAGAGATCATACAATCATTAATCTGATTGAAAACATCTTTTAAGTTATACATTAAAGAACATCACTGCAAAATCATTTAAGATTATCCCCACAGATAACGTTAAAGATGATAAAGCCAGTAATACAAAGGTGCTTAAACATTTAAGTGTCTTCAGTATTATTGGCTTTTTTTTGTAGGTTTATTTATTAGGTCACACAATAAAAATTGCTCACCGGAGGAAGTATGTCTAAATTTATTCAAAGTAACGAAAATTTTTCTATCGAACTCAATGCACAAACTAAGCGCATTCATAAAATCACGCTTTCTAAAGATGTTATTAAAAAGTTTTTAGAAAAAATGAAAGAAGAGAATATCAGCGTACAGCATCTTGAATACACACCGTATGAAAGACAAGTAATCGCAGATCATTTAGATCAAATTGCTCAACATAATTTTGGCTATATATTACGTGAAATCATTAATGATAGAGATACAGGTGGCTTTACGATTGGCTTAGAAGGTTTATCTGAAGATACAAATGAATTTGTGATTTTTTCAACAGCAATTGCACATTTAGTTGGTATTTCAAACTTTGACGCGATGACTGACAAATACTATGCTCGCTTTGTTGTTAAAGATACAGATAATAGTGACTCATACTTAAGACAAGCTTACCGCTTATTCACAATGCATACAGATGGTACTTTTGTCAGTGAAGCAACCGACTGGTTGTTAATGATGAAAATGGTTGAGGAAAATGCTAAAGGTGGTGAAAGCCGTCTATTGCACTTAGATGATTGGGTAGATTTAGATAAATTTGTGAACAGCCCATTGGGTCAACATAGCTTTAAATATATTGCACCTCCAAGCAAAAACACACAAGAAATCACACATAGAAAATTATTTTTCTTGAAAAACAATCGCCCATGCATCTGCTTTATTGATCAATTTGCTTATCCTGAAACAATTGAAGAAGCAAAATTCTTAAAAGAGCTGTCACAGTCTTTAGAAAGTGATAAAAGCGTTGTTGAGTTGACTTTACCAGTAGGTAGCTTAGTAGTTTTAAACAATGAGTTTTGGTTACATGGCCGTGCGGCATTTGAAAAACATCCAAACTTAAATCGCGAATTACTTCGTCAACGTGGTAGATTTTACTCTTAATAATGATAAAAAAGGAAAAGGGGCTTATGCTCCTTTTCCTTTTTGCTCGCCTAAAATTTATAAAATATCACGCTATACTTCACATGAATCTTTGGCATAACAGACTCATTTTATGACTCTTTTATGTAATTTAAACGATCAATGGCTATGACAAAAATGTAGTTTATTTGTTGCAAATTGATTTAAGTCATGTATAAATATAGGCGTAATGTTGCATGCAACATACTGGGTATATGAAAAAATACCAAATAAATAAAACTGGAGAAACTTTGTAGCAATTTATGGCTTTCTATAGAAGCCACTGACTACAAACGTAAAGGAGGAGAATTATGAAAAAGTCGATATCATCTATGGACGTGCTTTTTTTAGCCATGGGTGCAATGCTTGGCTGGGGCTGGGTAATATTGTCAGGAGATTGGGTAGCAACAGCTGGGTTTTTAGGCGCAACCTTAGCATTTGCAGGCGGTGGTCTCTTAATTATGTGTATTGGTTTAACGTATGCAGAACTCGCTACTGCAATTCCTGAAACAGGTGGCGGTGTTGCATTTGTACAAAGAGCTTTTCAAAACAAAACATTAGCATTCATTGCAGGTTGGTCTGTATTATTCGGTTACATGTCAGTGATTGCATTCGAAGCTGTAGCATTGCCAACAGTTATCGACTATTTAACACCGATTGATCATAAAGTTAGATTATGGAACATTGCAGGTTCTGAAATTTATTTAACATGGGCATTAATTGGTTCTCTCGGCGCTGTATTCTTAGGTGCTCTAAACTATCGCGGTATTCGCTCAGCAACAATTTTCCAAACTGTTTTTACAATCGCAATTGTAGGCGTTGGTTTATTATTAATTTTTGGTGCTGGATATTATGGCGACAGTCAAAATTTAAAACCTTATTTTAGTGGTGGCTTTGATGGCATGATGCAAGTGTTAATCATGGTTCCATTTATGTTTGTTGGATTTGATGTTATTCCTCAAATTGCTGCGGAAATTAAAGCAACAAAATCCATCGGTAAAATGCTAGTAATTTCAATCTTATCAGCCTTAGTATTCTATGTTCTCATCATCTATGGTGTATCGATTGGCTTACCACACTCAGAATTATTGAGTGCAAAATTAGCAACTGCAGATGCAATGACTAATATCTTCAACAGCCCTATGTTAGGAAAAGTACTTGTTGTGGGTGGAATTGCAGGGATTATCACTAGCTGGAATGCTTTTGTAATCGGTGGTAGCCGCATTATGTATGCAATGGCACTTCGTGGCATGTTGCCTGAGTGGTTTGCTAAATTGCATCCAAAATATCACACGCCTTCTAATGCAATTATTTTCTTAACAGCATTAGCATTTTTAGCACCTTTATTGGGTCGTCAATCATTAGTATGGTTAGTAAATGCCGGTAGTATCGGTGTTGTTTTAGGATATTTAATCGTAACATTTGCGTTCTTACAATTAAGAAAAATTGAACCTGATTTACATCGCCCGTACGCAGTTAAATGGCCAAAAACGATTGGTTGGTTAGCAGTATTGTTTAGCATCGGTTTCTTATCTTTATATTTCCCAGGCATGCCAGCAGAGCTTAGCTTTCCTATTGAATGGAGCTTAGTATTTGGTTGGTACATAATCGGTGCTTACTTCCTATTTATGCACAAAAATCCTGCTCGAGAGCTTCAATTCAAAGCAGCGAAACTGGAAGCAGAATAACTTTTAAGAATCGTATACTTTTCAATTAAACAACAGAAACACCAATCAACAAAAGGAATGAAAAATGTCACATACTACTGAACAATTACACGAAATTCGTCAAAAATACGTTGCACGTGGCGTTAGCAACGGCAACTTAAACATTGCAACTAAAGCAGTAAATGCAACAGTTACAACAGAAAAAGGCGAAGAATTTATTGATTTTGCAGGCGCAATTGGCGTAATGAATGTTGGCCACAGCCACCCAAAAGTTGTTGCAGCAATCAAAGCAGAATTAGAGAACTTTACTCATCCTGGCTTCAACGTAATCATGTATGAAAGATACTTAGAAGTTTGTAAGCGTCTATGTGAAATGACAGCTGGTGATCATGAGAAAAAAGCAATTTTATTCAATACTGGTGCAGAATCTGTAGAAAATGCTATCAAAATTGCTCGTAAATATACAGGTCGTCCGGGTGTTGTTTCTTTCTATCGCGCGTTTCATGGTAGAACGAACTTAACAATGGCTATGACGAGCAAAGTTAATCCATATAAAATTGGCTTTGGTCCATTCGCTTCAGATATTTACCAAGCACCTTATCCTTACTCGTATCAACGTCCTGCATCAATGACAGAAGATGAGTACATTGATTACACAATCGGTCGCTTTAATGAATTCTTCAAAGCAACAGCATCTCCTGAAACAACAGCTTGTATCATCATGGAACCTGTGCAAGGTGAAGGCGGTTTCGTAATACCTCATCAACGTTTTGTTGAGCATGTATATAACTTCTGTAAAAAGTATGGAATTGTGTTCATTGCTGATGAAATTCAAACAGGTTTTTCACGTACAGGTAAGCTATTCGCAATGGAACACTTTGGTATCGTTCCAGACTTGATGACTACTTCTAAATCATTAGCAGCTGGCGTACCTTTAGGCGCTGTAGTAGGCCGCGCTGAAATCGTGAATGCTCCAAATCCAGGTGAACTTGGTGGTACGTTCTCAGGTAGCCCATTAGCGTGTGCAGCAGCACTTGCAGTAATGGACATCGTTGAAGAAGAAAAATTAAATGAGAAAGCTGAGTTGTTAGGTGCAAAATTAGAAACGTACTTAAAAGAACAACAACAAAAATATAGCTTTATCGGTGATATTCGTCGTTTAGGTGCAATGGTTGCAGCGGAAATTGTTAAAGATCCTTCAACACGTGAACCTAATGCAGCACTAACATCAGCGATTACTAAACATGCAAATGCAAATGGTTTATTACTGATCTCTGCGGGTATCAACAGTAATGTTGTGCGTTTCTTAGCACCATTAACAATCACAGATGAAGAGTTAACAAAAGGGCTATCTATTTTAACTGCAACATTGGCAGAAGTCAGTAAGCAATAAAGGATCAATCCAATGAACACTTTGCAAGTTTTTAATCCTGCAACAGGTGATCTATTGGCAGAATTACCAATGGATACTGAAGCTCAAATTCTCGCGAAACTTAAAGCGAGCGATGCAGCATTCAAATCATGGCGCACAACAAGTGCTTATGAACGTGCAGATCTTCTCGATCGCTGGGCAGACTTGATCTTAAAAAATAAAGAATCAATCGCTCAAATCATGACAGAAGAAAATGGAAAGCCATTACGTGAATCAGTTGGCGAATTAGTCAATGCAGTTAGTTATTTAACATGGTATGCGGAAGAAGCAAAACGCATGTATGGTCGTACAGTACCAGCGAATACAAATAACAAAAGAATCATTGTTTCAAAGCAAGCAATTGGTCCTGTAGCTGCAATTACGCCTTGGAACTTCCCTGCTGCGATGATGACCCGTAAAGCAGGCCCTGCCCTTGCTGCTGGCTGTACATTTATTGTAAAACCTGCAGAAGATACGCCATTAACGATGATACGCTTAGTAGAATTAGCACACGAAGCTGGCTTTCCTAAAGATGTTATTCAATGTGTTATTGGTGTAGGTTCTGAAGTTGGGCCTTTATTCACATCAAGTGAATATATACGCAAGATCACTTTTACTGGTTCAACACCTGTTGGAAAAAGATTAATCAGTGAAAGCGCACAAACTGTGAAGCATATCTCCATGGAATTGGGTGGACATGCACCATTCATTATTTGTGAAGATGCTGACATCGATTTTGTACTCACTCAAGCGGTGGCTTCAAAGTTCCGCAATGCAGGACAAACATGTATTTGTGCTAACCGCTTTATCGTACATAAAGATGTATTAGCAGAATTCAGTGAAAAGTTTGCGGCAGCAGCACGAGCACTAAAAGTTGGTAACGGCATTGATGCAACAACAGATGTTGGCCCTGTTATTAATAAAAAGGGTTTTGATAAAGTTGTCGAGCAAATAGAAGATGCTAAATCTAAAGGTGCTACAGTATTAGCAGGCGGCACAAGCATAGTTGATGAAGCAAAAGGTACTTATTTTGTCAGCCCTACTGTTTTAGGCAATGCGTCTTTAGATATGCTCATCATGTCAGAAGAAACATTTGGTCCTGTTGCACCAATCATTGCGTATGAAAATCTTGAAGATGCCATTGAAATTGCAAATGGTACGCCATTTGGCCTTGCAGCGTATTATTTCACAAATGATTACAAGCGTGGTATTTACCTACAAGATCAATTAAATTTCGGCATTATTGGCTGGAATGATGGTTTACCAACAACTGCACAAGCACCATTTGGTGGTTTTAAAGAGAGTGGTTTAGGCAGAGAAGGCGGTACTGAAGGTATTGAGCCGTATTTGGAAACAAAATATCTATCAATCGGTAACTTATAGATCCTACTAAAAACTGAAATAATAAAACCTGATGGAAACATCAGGTTTTTTTGATTTATGCATTAAACTTTTATCTCACTGTATAAAAAAACCAGCTATCTATTAAATATCTGGCTTCAAAGGAAAAATTATGCGAATTATTAGAATAATTTCTTTTTTTATTTTCTCAAAATCAAATCATTAATTACCCTGTGTTGCCATAGCAAGAGGTGCATCCTTTGCTTCAACTTCAGCATGTGCCGTGGCAGTTTGCATCACTTCTCTCACAATATATTCTGCAATTGCTAGTGAAGAAGTTGCGCCAGGAGATGGTGCATTACGGATATGAGTAATATTGCCATCTTTGCGAATCACAAAATCATCTACCAAGCTACCATCTTTATTCATCGCTTGAGCACGTATTCCTCTTGTTGCAGGTTTAACTTTCATATGAGATAACGATGGCACATATTTAACCGACTCATTGATAAAAGTTTGCTGACTGAATACAGTTTTAGATTCACGAATTGCCGCAGGAATATTGCGCAATGAAAAACGCCAAAAGCCCGGATACGCCAAATAGTCGCAGATATCTTTAAAGTTGAAATTTTTACCCGTATAGTTTTCACGCCCTAAAGATAAAAATGCATTTGGTCCGATTGTCATCTTGCCATCGATACGTTTTGTAAAGTGGACGCCCAAAAATGGATACTTAGGATCAGGCACAGGATAAATCAATCCTTTAACATGATCTGTAAATTCATCATCTAATACAAAATATTGTCCAAAAAATGGCACAATTTTAGGCGCTGGCTCATCTCCTGAATGACTCGCTAAACGATCTGATTGTAGACCTGTGCAACTGACAGCATAATCAAACGTTTCAGGGTAAACAGAACCATCTTTGAAAGTAACTTGTACACCATCTTCATTATTTTTCAATGCCTGCACTTCAGCGTTAAATATTATTTTACCGCCTCTAGCAATAATATCCTTAGAGATCTGTACCGCAATTGCTTCATAGCTAACAATCGCCGTTGTTGGTGAATGCAACGCTGCAACGCCAATACAATGAGGCTCAACGGTTTTAATTTCATCACCATATAGCATCGTAACGCCAGGTACTTCATTGTCTAATGCAATTTGGTATAAACGTTGTAAGCGCTCTAATTCCACTTCATTTAAAGCCACAACTAATTTGCCACATTCATCATAAGGAAGATTATTTTCTTTACAATATTCACGTACTAAGTGAACACCTCTTCGACATAAACGCGCTTTTAAACTGCCCTTTGCATAATATAAACCCGCATGTACAACGCCTGAGTTATGGCTAGTTTGGTGCTGTGCAACTTTATCTTCTTTTTCAAAAAGAGTCACTTCTGCTGTAGGATGATCAAGCAATAATTGCCTTGCAACAGCCAACCCATTAATTCCTCCGCCAATTACTGTATACTTAATCTTAGACACATTGATCTCCTTTACTTCACGCTTATACCGAATATGAAAAAACTAAAAAAAATTGAGAATCTCTCTGACCAAGCATTTGATCTTCTTCGTGATGCCATCTTAAATGGCGTACTAGAACCTGGAAAACTGTACTCTGCAACGGAAATCGGTGAATGGATCGGTGCATCAAGAACACCTGTACGCGAGGCTGCTCAACAGCTTGCAGCAATTGGTTTAGTACGCATAGAACGCAATAAAGGCATTCGCATACTTCCAACATCTCTTCAAGAGCTAATAGAATCCTTTCAAATTCGTTTAATGCTCGAGGTTCCACTTATCCGAAAAGTTGCACTTACTCGCACAGAAGAAGATTTGCAAAAAATTATCGAGGCATATAACAATTTTGCCATCGCTGCTAAAGCTAATGATGCCAGTGAAACCCTAAATGCTGATAAAGAGTATCACTCTGCACTTCTAGAAGCTGCTCGCATTGAACGTGCTCTAATTATTATCGAAAATACCCGTAATGCAGTTTTACTGACAGGTCCTAGCACCATTCCTTATTCTCGTACTTGTATGGAAGCATTTCTTGATCATAAAAGCATTCATGATGCGATACTTAATCAAGATGCTGACAAAGCTGAAATTGAGATGAAACGTCATATTGTCAACACTGCAAACATGCTCATTACACAAGAAGCTAAAAAAAGAGATGACTGGCTAGATCCTGATCTTCTGAGTCAATTTTCTTGGATTCATAAATAAAATCATCATGCTTTCCTAGTAGTTTTATAGCACATGATTCAGTTGCATGCAACATATCGCGTGTCGCGATCTAGACATTTAATTATAATTTTTATCCATAAAAAAAGCTGAGTATAAACACTCAGCTTTTTAAATTTAAATCTTAGGGAGGAATTACATCATTCCCATTCCACCCATACCGCCCATGCCGCCCATATCAGGCATTGCTGGCTCAGCTTTTGGTAAATCAGCAACCATACACTCAGTAGTGATGATCAATGAAGATACTGATGCAGCGTGTTGTAATGCTGAACGAGTTACTTTAGTTGGATCTAAAATACCCATTTC
>CANRJX010000022.1 GCA_947631095.1 uncultured Wohlfahrtiimonas sp. | reverse complement strand
AAATCTAAATTGGCCGCTGAAAATGAGCTCAAAGCGCTTTGCAAAAACAGCTCAATGAATTTAATTATTTTACGTTTACCATTAATTTATCATATTGATATTAAAAACAAATTTTGTGAGTACATTAAAATGGTACAAAATCAGCAACCTTTGCCCCTTGATAAAATTAATAATCGCAAGAGTTTATTAGCACTTCGTAATTTTGAGTCTGCATTAAACGCTGTATTGTCACAACCAGAGATACAAAATGAAGTCATGGTGATTGCTGATGATTTGCCAATAAGTACTACAGAAATGATGAAAAACATCGCTGTTGCATCAGTTGTCCCAATTAAATTGTTTTATGTACCTAAAATTTTGATGCGTGCATCATTAACATTGACGGGTAAAAAAGAATATTTCGATGATTTGTGGGGAAATTCGAATGTTTCCTCCAAATATGCTCAGCAACGCTTGAATTGGAAGCCGTTCGATAATTTCATAGTAAATTTATCAAAGTAAGATGATTATCTGATAAAATCGGCAATTGTATTTGATAATAAAAATTAGAGGGTGTTGGTATGAAAATTAAATCTCTTGTAATGACTTCAGTGTTGCTTGCATCAAGTTTAAATACTGTTTATGCAGGTATTCAAATTGAAAATATTTCAGAGGATAATTCAGTTTCTTTAGCATTGAATATGGATGATAAACGTTTTTCTGTGACAGGAGGCTGTAATACCATCATCGGTGGCGTTGAAATTAATGAGTTTGATAACTTTATTGCGTCTAAAAATTTAGCCAGTACTTTAATGGCTTGTAGTGAACCATTAGAAAAATTAAATGTTCGTATTAATTCATTTTTGGAAAATCAACCAAAAATGGTTCGTCAAGACAGCAAACTTTATTTAGTTGGATCAATCGCTGAAGAGAGTAATAGTGTTTATATTCCGGTTGTTTTAGATCAAGGTGAGTATAAAGATTTAAAAGCTGAAAATTATGAACGTATTTTTATCTATGTTTCGAATGAAAAAACTGCTTGTCCAGCCAATCCTGAGGCTGAATGTTTACAAATCCGAGCAGATAAAAATGATGCATGGAAGCCATTTGAAGGCACGATCGAAGGCTTTTCACCTGAAGAGGGGATTTCATATCGTTTGCGCTTAAAAGAATATAACAAAGGCGAAGAAGATCAGCGCTGGGTTTATGATATGGCGGTAGAGCAAGAAATCGTTCAGTAAAAATAGAGTGATAAGACTCAATGTTGTGATTTTATAGTGAATAAAATTACACATTGAGTTTTTATTTGTCTGTGAAATGTAACCATTAAGCGGGCAATATAAATTTTTGATAAAATAGCCACTATTTAATTAATTTACCCTAATTTTGGTCGAAGGTTGTCAGCATGTCAGAAAAAAAAGGCTCATGGTTTTCTCGTTTATTTAAATCAGATAAAAAAGGCGAAGCTCCTAAAGTTGAAGAAGCGATAAAAAATAATGTTGATGAACCAAAAGTTTCGGATGATATTGCGATTGATTCTGCGGCATTAGCTGAAACAGTAACGCCAGTTGTCGAGCGACACGAGCATCATAAAGAAACGATTGCTGAAATTGAGCGAGAAGAAATTTTAGAGGCAGTTGCAGAATCAGTGGTTGAAGAGAATGTGAAGCACGGTGAAGTGATTCATTCAGTGCCAGAAGCCATCGAAAAAGTGCATGCTGTTGAAGATAATATTGAGGCTTTGCAAGCAGAAGAAAAAGTCGTTAAGCAAGAAGAGCAAAAGCGTGAAGCACAGGCAGCTGTTGAAGAAATTAAAAATAATATTGTCATCGAATCTGCTGCACTAGAAGAAACTGTTACACCTATTATTGACAGAGCGAAAGACCATCATAAAGAAACAATTGCTGAAATTGAAAAAGAACAGATTTTAGAAGCAGTTGCTGAGTCCGTAGTAAAAGAGCGCGTTGCACATGGTGAAGTGATTCATTCCATGCCAGAAGCCATCGAGGAAGTCAAAGCAGTAGAAGATAATATTGCTGAAATGGAAGCCATTCAGGAAGAAACATTTATAGAAGTCCATCAGGAAAAACCTAAAACAGGTTTTTTCTCGCGATTGAAAGAGCGTCTAGGCAAAACAAGAGATGGAATTACAGCAGGATTGGCTGATCTCTTTGTGGGTAAAAAGCACATTGATGACGATATTTTAGAAGAGTTGGAAACACGTTTATTAATGGCTGATGTCGGTGTTGAAGTGACACAAAAATTAATCAGTCGCATTACAGCAGAAGTTTCACGTAAGAACTTATCAAATGTTGATGAGTTGTTAGCTGCATTAAACAAAGAGATGGTAGAAATATTAAAGCCTGTTGAACAACCATTGGCTGTGGATACTGAGGAGCATAAACCTTATGTCATTTTAATGGTCGGTGTGAATGGCGTTGGTAAAACAACAACCATCGGTAAATTGGCTAAAAAACTTCAACAGGATGGTAAAAGCGTTATGTTGGCGGCAGGTGATACTTTTAGGGCAGCAGCTGCAGATCAGTTAAAGGTATGGGGAGAACGTAATAATGTGCCTGTAGTGGCGCAAAAAGAAGGTTCAGATCCAGCATCTGTTATTTTTGATGCAATGGAATCGGCAAAGGCAAGAAAAGTCGATGTTTTGATTGCAGATACTGCAGGACGTTTACATACTCAGTCTGGTTTAATGCAAGAATTGGCAAAAATTCATCGAGTGATGAAGCGTGTTGATGAAACAGCACCACATGAAATTATGTTAGTTGTAGATGCCTCGACAGGACAAAATGCTCTTAATCAAGCCGTTCAATTCAATGAAATTGTTCCTTTAACAGGCATTACTTTTACTAAGTTAGACGGAACTGCGAAAGGTGGGATTATTTTTGCCATTGCAGATAAGCTTCAAGTGCCTGTACGTTTCATTGGTGTGGGTGAGTCGATTGAAGATTTACGTACATTTGATTCATCAAGTTTTGTCTCTGCAATTGTTGATCGTTCGAATTAATAATAAACAAAAAACCTACTGAGATGTTTTATGAAAAAAATAATTAAACGATTGGTGCTGATGAGTGCCATCGTTTTGGCTGGATGCTCATCACAGTCAAAGCACTTTCCTGAACCAAAAGCAATTGAACCAATGGTGACATTTTGGGAGCAAGTGTATAGCAAATGGGATGAAAATGATGCTGTGTATCATGATAATCGTTATCTAGACGTTATCTACCAGATTACAGCTGTACCAACGCATGATAGAAGAGCATTTTTACGTGGCAATGAAACCGTATTACGTGATCGTTTAATGGATATGGTTCAACGTTATGAAATGAAGCAGCCACTTGATAATGATCAGAAAAAGTGGATTGCTATGCTGAAAAAAGCAGGCGGTGAGCAAGCGATTTATGATGCACCTGAGAGATTACGATTTCAAACGGGCTTAAAAAGTCGTTTTAAACGTGGTTTAGAAATTAGCGGCTATTATTTGCCGGAATTTAAGCAAATCATGAAGCAAAATAACGTACCAACAGAAATTGCATATTTACCGCATGTTGAATCTTCTTTCCAAGGTTCAGCATATTCTCATGTGGGGGCTGCAGGTATGTGGCAGTTTATGCCAGCAACGGCTAGAGAATTTCTACCAATGCAACGGAATGTGATCGATGGACGATTAGATCCATTTATGGCGGCAGAAGGCGCAGCTACTTATTTAAAAAATGCTCATGGTCGACTTCAAGAGTGGCCATTGGCATTGACGGGATACAATCATGGTGTGGGCGGAATGGTTCGTGCTAAAAATGAAGTTGGTTCAGATATTGGCGTTATAGTTTGGGAATATGATGGCCCGAGGTTTGGTTTTGCATCACGCAACTTTTATGCAGAGTTTTTAGCAGCGAAACGCGTAGCTGAAAATAGTGGGCATTATTTTTCTGGTTTACATCCACAAACACCGAGAAATGTTGATGGCATTTATTTGAATCAGCCAATGAAAGTACGTGATTTAGCCAATGAGCTAACGATTTCTGAAATTACATTGATCGAATTAAATCCTGCATGGCTAAAAAATATTCTCATCAATAAATCAGCAATTCCAGCCAATATTCCTGTTTGGGTGCCCAAAAATAGCGCTAAGAAACTGTCGTTAGATATTGGCAGAAGAATGGATAAGCGCTAGGATAAATATATTTTTTAAAATGAGGTTTGTATGAATCCATTACAACAGTTGAACAAATTAGGACAAAGCGTTTGGTTTGACAACATTGAGCGTGATATGTTGACTCAAGATGGTGAGCTCGCGAGATTAATTAAAGAAGATGATCTTCGTGGTGTCACATCAAATCCTGCGATTTATGACAAAGCCATTAAAGGCTCTTCTGCTTATGATGCAGACATTAAAGCATTACAAAACAGTCATAAAACTGCTAATGAAGTGTTTTTTGATGTCGCTGTTAAAGATATTCAAATGGCATGTGATTTATTTATGCCAGTTTATAAAGCGACAAATGCAGTTGATGGTTATGTGAGTTTAGAAGTTTCTCCTGATTTAGCGCATGATGTTGTGGGAACAATTCAAGAAGCTAAATCTTTGTGGAGTAAATTAAATCGCAAAAATGCCATGATTAAAGTACCTGCGACGATTGAAGGAATTGAGGCAATGTCTCATTTGATTTCAGAAGGCATTAATATCAATATGACATTAATTTTCTCTGTGAAGCGCTATTTACGCGTGATAGAGGGGTATATCAGCGGTTTAGAAAAACGTGCTGCGGCAGGTAAATCTATTGAAAATATTGCATCAGTGGCGAGCTTCTTTATTTCACGTATTGATGCGGCGATTGACCCACAGTTAGTCGAATCTGGCAAAGAATTACAAGGTAAAATTGCAATTGCTAATGCACAAAAAGCATATCAACATTTCTTAGAAAAATTTGGTGAGAGAAGATTTAAAGATCTACGAGTAAAAGGCGCACAGCCACAGCGTTTATTGTGGGCATCAACAGGTACAAAAAACCCTAAATATTCAGATGTGTTATATGTAGAGTCATTGATTGGGACAGAAACTGTGAATACAATGCCGCCTGCAACTTACGATGCCTATCGTGATCATGGCGCACCAAAAATAACAATTATGGATAATTTAGGTGATGTTGATGAAATTTTAAATCAACTATCGTCCTTAGGTATTTCATTGGATGAAGTGACTCAAAAATTAGAAAAAGACGGCATTGAGCAGTTCAAAATAGCGTTTAGTGCTATGATGAGCACCATTAATGAAAAGTTATCAACTTTATAGAAAGTGTAGAAAATTATGATTATTCAACCAAAAATTCGTGGATTTATTTGTACAACAGCGCATCCTGTCGGTTGTGATGAAAATGTAAAAGCGCAGATCGAATATGTTCGCTCTAAAGGTACTTTAGCGAATGGACCTAAGCGTGTGTTAGTCATTGGTGCATCTACTGGTTATGGTTTGGCTTCACGCATTGAAGCGGCATTCGGTAGCGATGCTGCAACAATTGGTGTGTTTTTCGAAAAACCAGGCACTGAGAAAAAAACAGGTACAGCGGGTTGGTATAACTCAGCAGCTTTTGATAAATATGCTAAAGAAGCAGGCTTATATTCAAAAAGCATTAACGGTGATGCATTCTCGGATGAAGTTCGTGCAAAAGTCATTGAGTTGATCAAAGCAGATTTGGGCACAGTTGATTGTGTTGTTTACTCATTGGCTTCGCCAGTACGTAAATTGCCACAAAATGGTGAAGTAGTACGTTCAGCATTAAAAACAATTGGTGAAACCTATCGTGCACCTTCATTAGATACTAATAAAAATGAGATCATCGAAGCAGTTGTAGAGCCTGCAACAGAGCAAGAAATCGCAGATACGATCACAGTAATGGGTGGACAAGATTGGGAGCTATGGATGCAAGCTTTAGATGAAGCAGGCGTTTTGGCTGAAAATGTTCAAACTGTTGCTTATTCGTATATTGGTACAGCAATTACATGGCCGATGTATTGGCACGGAACTTTGGGTAAAGCTAAAGAAGATGTTGAGCGTGCTGCCCGTGAAATCAATGCTAAATTGTCTGAAAAATATCATGGCAAAGCTGCAGTTGCAGTTTTGAAATCTGTTGTGACTCAAGCTTCTTCAGCAATTCCTGTGATGCCTTTATATATTTCTGCAGCTTTCCGTGTGATGAAAGAATCTGGCTTGCATGAAGATTGTATTGAACAAATTCAACGCTTATTTGCAACATGTATGTATGGCAATACAGGTGAAATTGATGATCAAGGTAGATTCCGTTTAGATGACTGGGAGTTAAAACCAGAAGTACAAACTGCATGTGAATTGATTTTGAAAGAAGTTACCACTGAAACTGTTGATACTTTGACAGATTACAAAGGCTATAAAGAAAACTTCTCTCGCTTATTTGGATTTGGTGTAGCTTCTGTAAATTACGAAGAAGATGTATCGCCTGAAGTTGAATTTGATGTTATCGAAATGGTGTAAATGCCATGAAAATTGAATTAAGCAAGCCATTTTTTGTGAATACTGTAACGATCATCGGTATAGGATTAATCGGTGGTTCGTTAGCTAGAGCATTAAAGAAAAATAATGCAGTGGCACAAATTATTGCTTATGACAGCAACGAAGATGCTTTGGCAAAGGCTAAAGAGTTAGGCGTTGCTGATATTGTGACAACAAGTTTAGAAGAAGCAGTTAAAGACTCGGATATTATCATCATGTGCACTCCCATTACAGTAATGGGAGTTTTAATGAAAGAGATGATGCCTTATTTGAAAGAAGATGCCATCGTGAGCGATGTTGGGTCAACGAAAGGTTCTGTGATTAAAACGATTACAGATGCTGTTGGCTTTTTACCTAAACGCTTTGTACCGGCACATCCAATTGCAGGTACTGAAAAACATGGTGTTGAAAATTCTTTTGCTGAACTCTTTGAAAAGCGCAGAACATTGATCATTCCACACATTAATAATAACCATGGCGCAGTAACCACATTAACCAAAATGTGGGAAGCAGTTGGCTCTATTGTTGAAGAAATGGGCGTTGTGCACCACGATCAAGTTTTGGCTGCAACATCACATATTCCTCATCTTTTGGCATATAGCACTGTTGATACATTGGCAAACTTAGATGATCGTGCAGAAATATTTCGTTTTGCAGCTGGTGGATTTAGAGATTTCACGCGAATTTCAACTTCTAACCCTGAAATGTGGACTGATATTTGTTTAGCCAATAGAGATGCCGTATTAGAAGTATTGCGCGCATATTTGAAGAAAATTGCACTATTGGAAGAAGCACTGGATAAGAATGACCGTGAAACCATCTTAGAAGTATTTAGCAGAGCAAAACATGCAAGGGATAATTTTTATCACGAGCCTTAAAGATTAAAAGAAGGAACGGATGTCTAGAGTCGTTGACGAAAAGAGATTACGAGATTGGTTTGATGAATGTCATGGGTGTTGGCCTGATGATGAATACCAATTTTTAATGCAATACAAAGACGATGAACGTTTTAAACGGGCACTTGAAACAGCCTATTTGCTGGGACAAGTTTCTGGTATTCCGTTACGAATTACGGCAATGTTTTTTGTGCTAGAGATTCCAATTGAAAAAGTTCCTGAGTCTTATCACAATTTTTTACGCCAATTGAATTTATTGAAAGAAACGAGTGATTTATCTGGCGCACAAGAAAAAACAAAAGAAATTTTAAGAAAAATGCTTTTGGCCATTGTTGAAGACGTTCAAACATTGGTAATTATCTTGGCAAATCAAGTTGTGAAGATGCGCCATTTAAAACATGAAAGTGATGAAGTTAAACGAGTGGTTGCTGAGCAAACGCGTGATGTGTTTGCACCGTTGGCTAATCGATTAGGTTTAAGTCGTTTTAAATGGGAATTAGAAGATGAAGTGCTTCACTATTTAAAGCCACAAGACTATAAAAAAATCTCTCAAAACTTGAATGAAAAGCGATTAGATCGTGAAGTTTATATTCATGAGATCATTGAAGAATTAGAGATGATGGTCGCTGCTGAAGGGATCGAAGCTGAAATTTCTGGGCGCGTTAAGCACATCTATAGTATTTGGAAAAAGATGTCCACAAAGGGAAAATCTTTTGAAGAATTATTGGATGTACGAGCTGTACGAGTTATCGTGAAAAACCTTTCGGACTGCTATCGAGTATTAGGAATGGTGCATGAAAAATGGCCGCCATTACCAAAAGAGTTTGATGACTATATTGCAAATCCTAAGCCAAACGGATATCAATCATTGCATACCGCTGTTTTAGGCCCTAAAAATAAAGCCATTGAGGTGCAAATTCGCACACGTAAAATGCATGAGCATGCTGAGTTAGGTGTGGCTGCACACTGGCACTATAAAGAAAGTGATGCATCCTTAAGTCAGCAAGCAAAATTGAATCGTGTTCGTCAATTATTGGATCAAGAAGCAAACAGCGAATCCACAAAAGAGTTGTTAGATAAAGATCTATTTGGTGAAAATGTTTATGTCTTAACGCCGAATAGAGAAGCGATCGAGTTAGTGGCAGGCGCAACACCCTTAGACTTTGCTTATCAAATTCATACCAATTTAGGGCATCGTTGTCGTGGTGCTAAAGTTAACGGCAGAATCGTCCCTTTGACTTATGTGCTGAACAATGGTGATGAAGTTGAAATTTTAACCGGTAAAAATGCTGCACCAAGCCGAGATTGGCTATCGCCTCATTTAGCTTATGTGAAATCGAATAGAACACGAGCGAAAATTCGTGGTTGGTTCAAACAGCAAGCACAAGAGAAGAATATTGCGGCAGGTAAGCAATTATTGGATCGTGAATTTTCACGTTTAAATTTAAATTTATCACCAGATGCACAGCTTAAAATTGCTAAAAGATTGAACTGTAATTCCATTAATGAATTGCATGCACAATTAGGTGCTGGTGAAGTTACGATCAACCAATTCTTAACGCGTGTACCCAACATGCATCCTGAAGAGCCTGCAATTACTGCAGATTCTTTAATTCGTCCACAAACGCAATCTAAAGTGAATGATAATGGTGTGCGTGTGCAAGGCGTTGGAAATCTATTGGTTCAAATGGCACCTTGTTGTAAGCCTGCACCACCTGAAGTCATTGGTGGATTTGTGACTGTCAATCGTGGTGTAGTCATCCACCGCAAAACATGTTCTAACTTTTTGAATATGGTTGAGCAATCGCCTGCAAGAGAGATAGATGTCGATTGGGGCTATGATGCTGATAAAAAAGTAACATCAGATTTGATGATTAAAGCACATCATCATAATGATTTACTGAAAGAAGTGAATACTCTAATTACCAATGAAAAGTTACGAATTATTGACATTTCTATTAAAAATGATGAGCAGGATAATGCAGTTATTTACGCAACTGTTGAATTAAACCATTTAAATCAATTAAGTCGTTTGATTGACAGATTAATTCAGTTACCATTTGTAATTGAAGCTTATAGACGATAAATACAAGGAGATCATGATGAAAAAATTAGTTTCTATTGCTGCTTTGCTATTACTGGCAGCTTGTTCACAGGATACAGGAATGACTCAAGATAATAAGGCGATTTCAGCTAAAGATTTACAACACCATAACTATGTTTTGGTCGCAATTGATGGAAAAAATTATTCAACACAAAAGAATGCGATGGCACCAAATATTGAGTTTGGTGAAAAGCTCAATATTACAGGTAGCATGTGCAATAACTTCTTTGGCCAAGGTGAGTTGAAAAATAATGTTCTATCTGCAAAAGGTATGGGGATGACTCGTAAGTTCTGTGCTGATAAAACATTGAATGAGTTGGATCAAAAAATTAGCCAGTTATTAAATTCTGGTGCAGTTGTTACATTAAAAGATAATGGACAGTTTTTAGTATTGTCTAATGACCAAACGACATTAGAATTTAAATTAAAAGATTATGTGAATTAAAAATTACATTCATAAAAAATGGCGCTGATAGAGCGCCATTTTTTTGTTTAATATTTAGAGTTTTTGCTTATTCAACAATAATGAGTTGGTTAATACACTGACTGAACTAAATGCCATTGCTCCACCTGCAATAATCGGACTCAATAAACCAAATGCTGCAAAAGGAATGCCAACGGTATTGTATAAAAATGCCCAGAAGAGATTCTGACGAATTTTCTTCATAGTCTCTTTGGAAAGTTGTAAAGTCCGATCCACATTTAATAAATCACCATTCATAATCGTGACATCGGAAGTTTCGATGGCAATATCTGTGCCTGTGCCCATGGCAATACCGATATTGGCTTGCGCTAATGCAGGAGCATCATTTAAACCATCACCAATCATGGCAACTTTTAACCCTTGTGATTGTAATTCTTTAACATAGTTGGCCTTATCTTGTGGCAATACTTCTGCAAAGATATGGGAGGCATCTAAATTAACTTGTGAGCCAATATAACGAGCAGTATTTTGATTGTCACCCGTCATCATATAAACAGCAATTCCCTGATTTTGTAAGCGTTGAACTGCTTCGGCGGATGATTTTTTTAATTGGTCTGCAACAGCGATCATTCCTAAATATTGGTTTTCAGAAGCGATGAGCATCACCGTTTTACCCATATTTTCTAATTGAGCGATTTTTTGTGAAATGCTTTCTGTTACAACAATACTATGCTGATCCAATAAACGTTTAGCACCCACAAAATATTTTGTCTCTTGAATAATGCCGGAGATACCAAAACCTGTATGCGAATTAAAAGAGTTTACAGACTTCATTTGAATATTTTTTTCATCTGTAAAGTTAATAATCGCTTGAGCCAAAGGGTGCTCTGATAATTTTTCTAAAGAAGCCAGAATTGAGAGAACGTTACTTTGATCATCATTGATTACCTCAAAGTCGGTGACCACAGGTTTGCCTTCTGTCAATGTTCCAGTTTTGTCTAAAATGATTGCATTGATGCTGGCGGTTGTTTCTAGCGCTTCACCATTTTTGATTAAGATGCCATATCTCGCGCCTAATCCTGTACCCACCATAATTGCTGTCGGTGTTGCTAGACCTAATGCGCAAGGGCAAGCAATCACTAAAACAGAAACAGCATGAATGATGGATAAACTAGAGTCTTTGGTTATGTACCAAGTGATCAGCCAAGTTAAAATAGCAATGCTGATCACCGTAGGTACAAAAATGGCAGATATTTTATCCGCAAGTTTTTGAATGGGTGCTCGACTTCCTTGTGCCGACTCTACCATTTGAATAATTTTTGCCAACGTACTGTCATTGCTTGGTTTGAGCACTTGTGCTGTGAGTGAACCGGTTTGATTCAATGTTCCGCTAAATATTTTATCATTGAGTGATTTTTCAACAGGGAAGCTTTCTCCTGTTAGCATGCTTTCATCAATCGATGATTGTCCAGAAATCACAACAGCATCAACAGGAATGGATTGCCCAGGTTTAATTAAAATATGATCATCAATTTTGAGTGACTCTACTGGAACTTCTGTTGTTTTATCATCTGAGGTGATTAAAATTGCCGTTGTTGGTTGTAAGTTAAACAGCTGTTTTAAGGCATTATTGGTGCGATCTTTAGCAAAGTGTTCTAAGTATTTGCCGAGTAAAATTAAAGTGATGATGACAGCGCTTGCTTCGAAATACAAGTGTCCTGCAGGTTTGCTGAAAAAACCATTATAAATACTGAGTAAATAGGCGCTGGTTGTACCAAGAGCGACCAAAACATCCATTGTCGCAGAACCATTTTTCAATGAATGATAAGTGCCTTTATAAAATCTGGCACCAATATAAAACTGTATCGGTGTGGTTAAAAATAATTGAACCCAAGGATTGTGTAAAAAATGTACCCATGAGCTATTAATGCCGAGCATCATGGCAAACATTCCGATCATCATCGGAGAAGCCAGTAATGCACTGATGATCAATTCAATTTTTAGTTTTTTCAGTTGTGCTGCATGAATTTGCTCGACTGAATCTTTATTTTCGGATAAATCACGAATTGCCCCAAAACCTGCTTTATTGATAAATCCTTCAATTGTTTCAGTAGAGATAATATTAGGATCAAATGAAACAACTGCCTTTTCTGTTGCAAAATTGACATAGGTATTTGTAATTCCGTCTTTTTTATTCAGTATTTTTTCAATACGAGCAGAGCAGTTGGTGCATGTCATGCCGGTAATTGCAAAAGTCTCTTGGCGAGTTGTTTCATTGTTTTTCATTTAGATCTCCTCAGCTTCAAAACCAATATTGTCTAATTCTTCAATCAATTGTGACACATTAATAATGTCATCAAATTCGACCGTAGTTGTTTTATTTTCAATGCTAGAACTGACAGATTGAACACCAGCAATCGCAGATAATCCTTTTTCAATGGAAGAAGTGCAATGACCACAGCTAATATCTGGTATAGAAAATGTAACTTTATTCATATTTTTTCCTTTTAATATTTAGAGACAACAATCATCCATACAAGTACATTGACCTTTAATGCAATTGCATGGAACTTTATCAAGAGCAATTAATGCTTTTTTCTTTATCGTGGTAGAAATTAGTTCTATATCGCTGTGTGATAGAGGGTGTTCTTCTATAAGTGCTGCGATGTATTTGCCCATTTTAGTGGAGCAAATATGATGAGCCAATTCGGCACGATTTTGTTGGAGTGATTCTTTTTCTGAAATGGTAGGGAAATAGCGATAACGATTGCCTTCTGTATGTTGCCCGAGATAACCCTTTTTGACTAAGCGAGAAATTAAGGTTTTAACTGTCGAAGGTTTCCAATCAAATTTTTCTGAAAGCAAAGCGATAACGTCACTGCTATAACATTCGCCTTGTGTCCATAGTATTCGCATAATTTCCCACTCTGTTTTTGTGATCTTAATATGTGACATAAATTTAAAGCTCTGCATGATTGACTACAAGTGTAGACAATGATAAATCTATTTTAATCTAAGCGCAATAATAATTTTATTTGTAATATCTTTGTCAAATTTGCTGTGTAGGATAATTAACTTCTATTTTATAAGGAAGTTTTATGATTATGCGATCATCTATTTTATACAGTGCAGTGTTATTCACTACATTATCTTGTGTAAGTGCCAAGGAATATAATGCAGAGCTAAAAGCACATGCTTTTTTGCCTGCAGAAAACTATGTATTAGCACCGAGCCAAGCACCTGAAGATTTACAAGTGAGCGGAAAGTTTGTTAATGGTATTCGTAATGATGCAATTCAATCTGTTGAAGGAACATCGAATGGTCGTAAAACAGGGGTTCATTTGCCATTTAATGGACAGCCATTGCAAGGGCATTCAGGCATTAAATATATGGAAGATGGTACTTATTGGATATTAACTGATAATGGCGCTGGCTCAAAAGCAAATTCTCCTGATTTTATGCTGCATCTATCACAGTATGATATTGATTTTGATAATAATAATTTTAAGCGATTACAAACAGTATTCTTGCAAGATCCTGATAAAAAAGTACCTTTTAGAATTCAAAACGAAGCAACTCAAGAACGCTATTTAACAGGCGCTGATTTTGATCCTGAAAGCTTTCAATTCGCAGGTGGTTATTTGTGGATTGGTGATGAATTTGGCCCATATTTGATTCAAGCAACACAAGATGGCAAGGTTGTAAATGTTTTTGAAACAAAGTTGAATGACAAAGTGATTAAATCACCTGATCATTACACACAAGTAACCCCAAGTGCACCAAATGGAACGCTTGCTTTTGAAGTAAAACGCTCAAAAGGCTTTGAAGGTATGGCGAGCAGTAAGGATGGAAAAAAATTATATGCTTTGTTGGAAGGTGCATTGTATGACCAAGATAAACAAGCTTATGAAAATATGAATGGCAAAGAGTATTTGCAGATTATTGAATTTGATGTGGAAAATAAAAATTGGACGGGGAATACCTGGCAATATCCATTAGAGAAGAATGGCTTAGCAATTGGTGATTTTAATATGATCGATGGTGATTATGGCTTAGTGATCGAGCGTGATAATGGAGAAGGTGTTCTTGAATATGTATGTGAAGGTTCCGCTACAGACAACTGTTTTCCTAAACAAAACTTACCTGAGTTTAAACGTGTATATAAAATTAAAATGAATGCTGATAATTCAGGTAAAGCTGTTGAAAAAATCGGTTACATTGATTTATTGAATATTAAAGATTCGCAAAATGTTGCTAGAAAACCATTGAGCGATGGTAAATTTGTGTTTCCATTTTTCACGATTGAAAATGTTGATGTGATTGATCATGAAACAATTGTTGTAGGTAACGATAATAATTTACCATTTTCAAGTAGCCGAAGTCCTAACCAAGCAGATGATAATGAGTTAATTCTTTTAAAAGTGACTGATTTTTTAAATGCTAAATAAATGATTCAAAGAGTTTAAAAAAACCTAGTTTTACTAGGTTTTTTTATGGTTCAAATTATAGTGCTTTGATAGTTTCGATCACTTCATTTACATGGTCTGGTACTTTAACTTTTCGCCATTCTTTTAAAATATTACCTTGATTATCCAGAATAAAAGTACTGCGCTCAATGCCAAAACCAATCTTGCCGAACATCGTTTTTTCTTTAATGACTTGGAAAGTATCGCAGATTTTGCTGTCTGTATCTGCTAGCAAAGGAAACTCTAAGCCTAATTTACATGCAAATTTATCGTGTGAACTCGCAGAATCTCTTGAAATACCAATAATGGCGGTATTTAAGGCTGTGAAAGTTGAGAGATTTGCTTGGAAGTCATTCGATTCTGTTGTGCAGCCCGGGGTGTTATCTTTAGGGTAAAAATATACGACAAGATATTTAGCGGTTTGGGCGATATCGCTGAATGATTTTTCATCTGATTGTGTTGCAAATTTTGTATCCCAAATGGATGCGATATTGAGCTCTGACATAATGCCTTCCTTATTCAGTAAATATATTATGATGAATCAAAAGATTCTAATATAAGCAATTATGGGATAATACGCACAAGATTTATAGGCTAGATAATATTATGACTAAAATATTAATCATCGAAGATGAAAAAAGTATTGCTGATACAATTGTTTTTGCATTAGAGCAAGAAGGGTTTGAGTGCGATTGGGTAACATTGGGTTCTGAAGCCTTGGATAAGCAAAAAAAAGATCATTATGACTTTTGGGTGCTAGATATTGGATTGCCTGATCTAAATGGCTTTGAGGTGTGTAAGCAGTTGCGTAAATTTTCAGAAATTCCTGTGATTTTTTTAACAGCCCGAGACAATGAAATTGATCGCATCGTTGGGTTAGAAATTGGTGCAGATGATTATATCGCTAAACCATTTAGCCCTAGAGAATTGGTGGCGCGAGTCAAAGTGATATTAAAGCGAGTCATTCCAAATACAAAGAACGCTATAAATAATGAGCCTGAGAATACAGGATTTAGAGTGGATGAAGATGGTTTTTCAGTGTTATATAACGAGGAAAGATTATCTTTGACGCGACACGAGTACCAAATTTTATCTCATTTAATTAATTATCCAAGACAAATATTTAGTCGAGAGCAGTTGTTGAATGCGGTTGGTGTTTCAGTGGATGCTTGTTATGAGAGAACGATTGATACACACATTAAATCCATTCGAGCAAAAATTCGTGAGCTAGATGAAAACTTGGATGTGATCAAAACTCATCGTGGTTTTGGCTATAGCTTTGAGATGGAATCATAATGGCATTATCTAAACGAATTTTTATCTTCTATTTTATATTTGTCGCTTTGTGCGGTTATTTCATGGTGCATCTTTTTTCACGCCAAGTGTACCCAAGCGTTAGACAAACCACAGAAGAAACTTTAATTGATACGGCTAATTTTTTAGCAGAAATGATCTCGTTTGATTTACAAGAAGGAAGAATTACACCTGAATATTTACAGAAAAAAATGGTGAGTTATCAAAAGCGAAATCCTCATGCAAATATTTGGGGCGTTGAAAAAAATGAAGTGAGCTTGAATGTTTATATTACCGATAAAGATGGGATTGTCCGTTTTGATACACAAAATAAAGCAATCGGTAAAGATTATTCAAAATGGAGAGATGTATATTTAACATTGCGAGGACAATATGGTGCTCGTAGCTCCAAGAATCAGTCTTTGGATCATGATGAAAAGGGCTCAACTGTAATGTATGTGGGTGCACCCATTTATCAAGACGGAGAGATTATTGGTGTATTGACTGCATCAAAGCCGAACAGTACAACAGATGCTTATATTGAAAGTGCAAAATCTGAGCTAATATTTTTTGCATTGATCTTATTATCCACCAGCATTTTAATGGGGGCGATTTTATCATGGTGGCTGGGTGTCTCATTTCGTAAGTTGATAGATTATGCTAAAAAATTAGGTAAAGGTGAAAGGGCAGATCAACCTAAATTTTATGGCAAAGATTTAAATGTTTTAGCATCCACATTATCGAATTTGCGTGAAGAATTGGATGGTAAAGAATATGTAGAGCGTTATGTGAATACATTAACGCATGAATTAAAAAGTCCATTAGCAGCGATTCGCGGTGCAAGTGAGCTGTTACAAAACGATATGGATAAAGCTGCACAAAAGAATTTTTTACATAATATTGATCGAGAAACTGCAAGATTACAAAGTTTGATTGATCGTGTATTAAAACTCAGTATGGTGGAAAAAATACAGATATTAGAACGAGTCGAAAAAATTGATTTATTTATACTTGTGCAAGAAATAGAAGAAAGTTTTGCTTCACTCATTGAACAGAAGAAATTGAAATTTATCAATGAATTACCAAAGAATTTAATCATTAAAGGTGATCGTTTTTTAATTACTCAAGCCATTTCAAACATTATTAGCAATGCAATAGACTTTTCAAATATAGATGGGAAATTAACAATCACAGCCCAAAAATTGGCTCATAGTATTGAGTTGAGAATACATAATGTCGGTGCGGAAATACCAGATTATGCTTTGCCACGTTTGTATGAACGTTTCTATTCATTACCTAGACCAGATTCAGGTGAGAAAAGTACAGGTTTGGGATTGAATTTTGTTAAAGAGATTATTGCGTTGCATAAAGGTAATGTAATGATAAAGAATGAGGATAATGGTGTTGCTGTAACGATCATTATCCCCAAATATAAAGACGCTAAAAATTAATCTTTAAGTTTCCAAACATTCTCATCTTTGGCCAAAATCAATGCGGTTCCGTCTTGTAATAGTAAAACAACTTCATCGTCCACTACTGTACCTTTTGCTGATAATGCTTCCGTCATTAATGTTGTGAGCTGATCTGTTTTTTCTTGTGGAATTTCAAGGCTTTGAATTTCTAGAAGCGATAAAAACTCTACTTTCTGTTCTGGTGGAATATATGCATAAGTTTTTACCAACTCTTTATAATTATTTTCATTCAATAAAATAATCATTTGTTTAATGCTTTCTTTTGCTTCTACAACTTCAGGAAGTTCTTGTGCATTAGAGAAAGATAAGCTTGATATAGCGACAATGATAGAGAGTAAAAAAGCTTTAAATTTCATAATATTTCCTTATAAATCGTTGTTATTTTATGTTACTTAGCTCAATCGATTGTATATTATCCCATCTGTAAAATTTAAAATAGTGATTTGATTAGATTTAACTAGGGATACTTTTATGAATATTCATCCATTATTCATCACCATTGGTTTACTCACATTGAGTAATGTATTTATGACATTTGCTTGGTATGGCCATTTGAAATATATGCATTCCCGTGCTTGGGTGATTGCTGCTTTGGTCAGTTGGGGGATTGCCCTGTTTGAATATTTATTGCAAGTTCCTGCTAATAGAATTGGTTATGAAGTTGCAACTGCAGGACAATTAAAAATTATTCAAGAAGTTTTAAGCTTATCCGTTTTTATTCCATTTTCTTTGTTTGTCTTAAAAGAGCCTTTTAGAATTGATTATATCTGGGCAGGATTATGCTTATTGGGTGCAGTATTTTTCATGTTTCGTAAAGAGTTAATGGGTGGATAAAATAACCGATTAATATGCTCGAATCAAAAATAATTTAGATGTAAATGATAATCAATCTTTAATTTTATTCATTCTTTGCTAAATTGGAAGCCTGATTTTTTTTAGTATAAGGTTTCTTAAAATGTCTTCTTTTGCTTATGCCTTTCTTCAACAAATATATGCGTTGTTACCATTTTTTATATTGATAGGCATAGGCTATTATTTAGTACGTTTTAGAAAGTGGTCTAAAGATTTCACCCGAGGTTTAACAAGCTTTTTATTTAATCTTGCTATTCCTATCATGTTATTTGGCGTTATGAGTCAATTTCATAGCCAAGAAGAGATGGATCCTAAATTAATTCTGGCTTATTTTGGTGGGTCATTCATCGTATTTTTTATCGCCCACTTTTTTGCGCATAAAGGTTTAAAATTAACATCTAGGGCGAGTTCAGTATTTGGAATAGGTGGTGTTTTTGCCAATAACGTGATGATTGGTATCCCTATTTTGATGGTGTTTATGGGCGATGATGCAATTGCTGTATCCGCGATGATTATTTCATTCAATGCACTATTACTTTGGAGTTTAGTGTCATTTGCCATCGAGTGGGCAGACCATGGTTCTTTTTCATTAAGAGGCATGGCTGCAACATTTAAAGGTGTGTTAAGAAATCCTATTATTATCGGCATTATACTCGGATTATTGGTCAGCTTTATTGGCATTCCTATTCCTACTTTTGCAGAGAAAACGATTGATATGTTTTCAAATATGGTCGCACCATTATCTTTGCTCGTATTAGGAATGGGATTGGCAGAATATCGTATTTGCTCGAACTTAAAAGTTAGTATTTTAATCGTGCTATTTAAGTTGATTGTTCATCCATTAGTGGTTTGGGTCTGTGCATTGGCCTTAGGTTTGCCAGCTTTTGAAACTAAAGCAATTGTAATTTTAAGCTCCTTAGCAGCAGGTATGAATGTTTATTTAATGGCACTTAAATTTAAAGAAATTGAAGATGCAGTTGCCTCTGCGATTGTCTTATCAACGTTATTGTCTGCCTTAACAACACCAATAATTTTGCTTTTATTGTAATGTTTCATTAGCATGTCGCCTTTCCATTGTGGTTCGTAATCCTCCCACACAAAAAAACTAAGGAGTTTTTATGTCAAATACTGAAGGTTTAACATTGTTGGGTAATCAGAAAACAGAATATTCTGATCGCTATCATCCTGCTGTTTTGGAAGCATTTGATAATGCGCATCCAAATAGTAATACATTTGTAAAATTTAACTGTCCTGAATTTACTGCATTGTGCCCAATGACAGGTCAGCCAGATTTCGCAACCATTTATATCAGCTACATTCCTGATTTGAAAATGGTGGAAAGCAAATCATTAAAGTTATATCTATTTAGCTTTCGTAATGAAGGTAGCTTTCATGAAGATTGTGTGAATAAAATGTTGCGTGACTTAGTTGAATTAATGGATCCACGTTATATAGAAATTTGGGGTAAATTTACACCAAGAGGTGGTATTTCTATCGATCCTTATGTCAACTACGGTAAGCCAAATACTCGTTGGGTTGAGTTTGCAGAAACGCGTTTACTCAACCATGATTTGTACCCTGAAAAAATTGATAATAGATAATTGGCATTGTAAATTCATATCGGGTTAGTGATATACTCAACAGGCCATCTTGGCATAATACTGAGGAAGAACATCGTGAAAAAATTATTATTATCCGTTTGTTTAGGTTCATCATTAATCCTGTCATCAGTCGCATTTTCACAAACTGCATCTGATCAAAGCATTAAGCAATTAATCGTTGAAACAGGTGCAGCAGAAATGGGCACAATGGTTTTTGATCAATTATTGGGTCAATTGAAAAGTGCAGGTGCAACAGATGCACAATTGGCTGAAGTTAAAAAAGAATTTAATGTAGATCAATTAGTAGATTTATTGGTGCCTGTGTATCAAAAACAATTTACTGAAGAAGATGTGAAAGCATTCTTAGAATTCTATAATTCACCAGCTGGTAAAAAATTGATTGAAAAACAACCAATGATTATGCAAGAGTCAATGGTGATTGGTCAGCAGTGGGGAATGGGTATTGCTCAAAAAATCCAAGAAATTTTATCTAAACCACAATAATAAAATTTCTATACAACAAGATTTAAAAAAGCCTGTAATGTGATTTGCAACATACAGGCTTTTTTATTGCCAGATGAATTAGATCAAGGGATTGAAGATAGTTTTCTTTGTCATAAAGTAAGTGCTAGAATGTTGGCTTTTAGTGTTTTTAATAACGGTTTTATCGGGATATTATGGAAAAGACATATCAGCCAAGTGCAATTGAAACAAAGTGGTACGGTTTTTGGGAATCTAATGGTTTTTTTAAAGCATCAGGAGATGTCACAAAACCTGCTTATTGTATAGTTATCCCTCCGCCAAACGTCACTGGTACTTTGCACATGGGGCATGCTTTCCAAGATACGATTATGGATTTATTGATCCGTTATCATCGTATGAAAGGCGATAATACATTGTGGCAACCAGGTACAGATCACGCAGGTATCGCAACGCAAATGGTTGTAGAGCGCCAATTGAATCAACAAGGTTTAACACGCCATGATTTGGGTCGTAATAAATTTGTTGAAAAAATCTGGGAATGGAAAGAACAATCTGGTGGAATGATCACACAGCAACTTCGCAGAATGGGTGCAAGTGCGGATTGGTCACGTGAGCGCTTTACGATGGATGAAGGTTTGTCTGAAGCAGTTAAGAAAACATTCGTAGATTTATATGATCAAGGTTTAATCTATCGTGGTAAGCGTTTGGTTAACTGGGATCCTGTATTAAAAACAGCTGTTTCTGACATTGAAGTTGAGTCATTAGAAGAGCAGGGTTCATTGTGGCACTTACGCTATCCAATCAATGGTACAGATGAGTTCATGGTGGTTGCGACCACTCGTCCTGAAACAATGCTTGGTGATACAGCGGTTGCTGTGAATCCTAATGATGAACGCTATCAGCACTTAGTAGGCAAAATGATTGATTTGCCATTAACGGGTCGTCAAATTCCGATCATTGCTGATGATTATGTGGATCAAGAATTTGGGACAGGTTGTGTAAAAATTACACCTGCGCACGATTTCAATGACTATGAGATGGGTAAGCGCCATAACTTACCAATGATCAATATCTTAACAGATGATGCAAGAATTAATGATGCAGCACCCGAAGCTTATCGTGGTATGGATCGTTTTGATGCACGTAAACAAATTGTTGCGGATTTTGAAGCAGCAGGTTTATTGGAAAAAATTGAACCACATACTTTAAAAATTCCTCGTGGCGATCGTACAGGACAAGTAATTGAACCGTACTTAACAGATCAATGGTATGTGGATGCTAAAACAATGGCAGGCCCAGCGATTGAAGCGGTTAAATCAGGCGACATTAAATTTGTCCCTGAAAACTGGGAAAAAACTTATTTTGAATGGATGAATAATATTCAAGATTGGTGTATTTCTCGTCAATTATGGTGGGGACATCAAATTCCTGCTTGGTACGATGAAGAAGGTAATATTTACGTTGCGCATGATGAAGCAGAAGCACGTAAAAAATATAACTTAGATGATCGTCCTTTAAGACAAGATGAAGACGTTTTGGATACTTGGTATTCATCTGCATTATGGCCATTTACAACATTG
The DNA here is from genome assembly GCA_947631095.1 of uncultured Wohlfahrtiimonas sp. Classification (GTDB taxonomy): domain Bacteria; phylum Pseudomonadota; class Gammaproteobacteria; order Cardiobacteriales; family Wohlfahrtiimonadaceae; genus Wohlfahrtiimonas. The sequence goes on along the minus strand of CANRJX010000022.1, from coordinate 478 downwards.
GGTTGGCCTGAAAATACTAAAGAATTGGAGACATTTTATCCAACTTCAGTGCTCGTAACAGGTTTTGATATTATCTTCTTCTGGGTTGCTCGTATGATTATGATGGGCACTCATTTTATGCAAGAAATTCCATTCAAAGAAGTTTATATTCATGGCTTAGTGCGTGACCAAGATGGTCAAAAAATGAGTAAATCTAAAGGGAACGTTCTAGATCCAATCGACTTGATTGATGGTATAGATTTAGAAAGTTTAGTGGCTAAACGTACAACAGGCTTAATGCAACCACAAATGGCGGCACGCATTGAAGCTTCAACGCGTAAAAACTTCCCTGAAGGGATTAAAGCGTATGGTACAGATGCTTTAAGGTTCACATTCACAGCGCAAGCAACAAATGGTCGTGACGTTATTTTTGATGTGGGTCGAGTTGAAGGTTACTCTAACTTCTGTAACAAAATTTGGAATGCCGCGCGTTTCGTAT
>CANRJX010000021.1 GCA_947631095.1 uncultured Wohlfahrtiimonas sp. | reverse complement strand
TTAGCCTACAAAGAACTTGTTTCATTCGGTCGTGCCCTTGAGTTTGCAGGCGCAGTGGGTGGTGTAATCCTAGCAATTTTGCCAATTATGATGTTAAGAAGTGCTAGAAAAATTGGTGACATTACGCCTGAATGGCAATGCAGTCGCTTGATTACTAATCCTTTAGTTCAAACAATTATCGTTTTACTTTATAGCTTTGCTGCAATGTATGCGGTATGTGATTTGCTGTACAACATTGATCTTTTACCAACATCAGTTGAAGAAATGTTGATCAGCTTGAATGTGTTCGTTCCTAAATAATTTTATCTACCGATCATTCAATGACTTTGACTTTTAAATTAATTTAATATTTACAGGAGATTTATCATGAGTAATTTACAAGAATTACGTGAAAAGTATGTTGCGCGTGGTGTTAGTACAGGTAACTTGAATGTTGCAACTGAAGCTAAAAATGCAACAATCATTGTTGAAGGCGGTAAGGAATACATCGATTTCGCAGGTGCGATTGGTGTTATGAACGTAGGTCACAGTCACCCTAAAGTAGTTGCTGCGATTAAAGCTCAAGTAGATAAATTCACTCACCCAGGCTTTAACGTTGTAATGTACGAAGGTTACATTCAAGTATGTAAAAGATTGTGTGAAATGACTGCTGGTGATCATGACAAAAAAGCAATCTTGTTGAACTCAGGTGCAGAAGCTGTTGAAAATGCTGTAAAAATCGCTCGTAGATTTACAGGCAAAGCAGGTGTTGTAACATTTAATCGTGCATTCCACGGTCGTACAAACCTAACAATGGGGATGACAAGCAAATATAAACCTTATAAAGAAGGTTTTGGTCCTTTCAACTCAGACGTATATCAAGCACCATTCCCATTCGTTTACGAAAGACCAGCTGGCATGAGCGAAGATGAATACATCGATGGCGTAATTGCAAGCTTTGATGAATTCTTCAGAGGCACTGTTTCTCCAAGCGCAATCGCTTGTGTTGTGATGGAGCCAGTTCAAGGTGAAGGCGGCTTTATCATTCCTCCTAAGCGCTTTGTTGAATACGTTTATAACTTCTGTCAAGAAAACAACATCTTATTCGTAGCAGATGAAATTCAAGCAGGTTTTTCACGTACTGGTAAATTATTTGCAATGGAACATTTCGGCATCGTTCCTGATTTGATGACAACATCAAAATCATTAGCAGCTGGCATGCCTTTAAGTGCTGTTGTTGGTCGCGCTGAAATTGTTAACGAACCAACTGCAGGTCAATTAGGTGGTACATTTGCAGGTAACCCAATCGCTTGTGCTGCAGCATTGGCTGTAATGGACATCGTTGAAGAAGAAAACTTAAACGAAAAAGCTGAAATTTTAGGTGCTAAATTACAAGCATTCTTAGAAGAAGAGCAAAAAACTCATAAATTTATTGGTGACATTCGTCGTTTGGGCGCAATGGTTGCAGCAGAATTGACTGATCCAGAAACTGGTTTGCCTGATGCAAAACGTACAGCGATCATCACTAAATATGCAAATGAAAATGGCTTATTGTTATTATCAGCTGGCTTAAACTATAACGTTGTTCGTTTCTTATCTCCTTTGACAATTACAGATGAAGAATTGGAAAAAGGCTTAGCAATTTTAAAAGCTGCTTTGGCAGAAGCTAGCAAATAATTAGTTGGTGAAGGACTAAATTCAATGAATGAATTGAAAGTTTATAATCCGGCAACAGGTGATCTATTGGCAACTTTGCCAATGGATACCACGGATGAAATTGTTGTAAAATTGAAAGCAGGACATAATGCTTTACAAGCTTGGCGCAACACTTCTGCTTATGATCGCGCAGCATTGATTACTAAATGGGCTGACTTAATTGTTCAGAACAAAGAATCAATTGCAAAAATCATGACAGAAGAAAATGGTAAGCCTTACAAAGAGTCTTTGGGTGAAGTTGCTTATGCTGTTAGCTATCTAACATGGTATGCAGAAGAAGCAAAACGTATTTATGGTCGCACAATTCCAGCAAATACAACCAATAAGCGTATTATTGTCTCTCGCCAAGGTATTGGCTTAGTTGCAGCAATTACACCTTGGAACTTCCCTGCTGCTATGATGACTCGTAAAGCTGGCCCTGCATTAGCAGCTGGTTGTACATTTATTGTGAAGCCTGCAGAAGATACACCTTTGACTATGATTCGTTTAGTTGAATTGGCGCATGAAGCTGGCATTCCAAAAGATGTTGTTCAGTGTGTAATTGGCGCAGGCTCTGAAGTTGGTCCTGTATTCACAGCAAGTGAATACGTTCGTAAGATTACCTTTACGGGATCAACACCAGTAGGCAAACGCTTAATTGCTGAAAGCGCAGGAACAGTTAAGCACGTTTCTATGGAACTAGGCGGACATGCACCATTTATTGTTTGTGAAGATGCTGATATTGATTTCGTCATTGGCCAAGCAATTGCTTCTAAATTCCGTAATGCAGGTCAAACATGCGTTTGTGCAAACCGTTTCATTGTCCATAAAAATGTATTAGCGGAATTCAGCGAAAAATTTGCTGCAGCTGCTAAAGCACTTAAACTTGGCAATGGTATGGATGAAACAACTGATATCGGCCCTTTAATTAATCACAAAGGCTTTGATAAAGTTATTTCTCAAATCGAAGATGCCAAAGCAAAAGGCGCAACCGTATTGGCTGGTGGCAATGCAATTGTTGACAAAGAAAAGAACACTTACTTTGTTGAACCAACAGTATTAGGTAATGTGACTTTGGACATGGATATTATGTCTGATGAAACATTTGGCCCTATTGCACCAATTATTGCTTTTGACTCAATTGATGAAGCTTTAAAGATCGCAAATGGTACACCCTTTGGCTTAGCAGCATATTATTTCACCAATAACTACAAAACTGGCGTATATCTACAAGATAACTTAGATTTTGGAATTATTGGCTGGAATGATGGTCTACCAAGCACAGCACAAGTACCTTTTGGTGGTTTTAAAGAAAGTGGTTTAGGTCGTGAAGGTGGTATCGAAGGTATCGAGCCATATTTAGAAACTAAATACTTATCAATCGGTAACTTATAATATTTGTAATGCGCACAATATTAAAAAAATGCCATATTAAACATATGGCATTTTTTATAAAACAAACATTTAATAGATTTCATCACAATTCTATAACCTTTCGTATTTAATAACTTTTAAGCAAGATATAAAATTCTAATAATATTCTGTCGCCAAAAGTACGATGGTGTAGTACAATGCACTCCCTGATATATATACATTTTCTTCCAATCAGGAATTATTCATGACTCGTTTTATCTTTGTAACCGGTGGTGTTGTTTCATCGCTAGGTAAAGGCATTGCCGCAGCTTCTCTAGGCGCGATCCTAGAATCTCGTAAACTAAAAGTAACTATGATGAAGCTTGATCCTTACATCAATGTGGATCCTGGCACTATGAGTCCGTTTCAACATGGTGAAGTTTATGTCACAGAAGACGGTGCTGAAACAGATCTAGACTTAGGTCACTATGAACGTTTTATCAGAATGACTGCTACTCGCAAAAATAGCGTCAGTGCTGGTCGCGTATACTTAAATGTTATTCAACGTGAACGCCGTGGTGATTACTTAGGTGGTACAGTTCAAGTAATCCCTCACATTACAAATGAAATTAAAACTTGTATTCGCCAAGCAGCAGGCGATGCAGACATTGCTTTAATCGAAATCGGTGGAACAGTTGGCGACATCGAATCATTACCTTTCTTAGAAGCAATCAGACAATTAGACTCAGAGCTAGGTCGTAACCAATCTTTATTTATGCACTTAACTTTAGTGCCATATTTAAAAGCATCTGGCGAACTCAAAACTAAGCCTACACAACATTCAGTCAAAGAACTTCGCTCTATTGGTATCCAACCTGATATTTTAATTTGTCGCTCTGAAGCACCAATTCCAGAAGATGAAAAGAGCAAAATTGCATTATTCACTAATGTTGAAAAAGAAGCTGTGATTCAATGTTTAGATGCGCGCACAATCTATGAATTGCCTCGTGTACTACATGAGGAAGGCTTAGACCGTATCGTATTAGACTATTTAAATCTTTCTGCACCAGAAGCTGATTTAAGCGAATGGGATAATGTTGTAGAGAAAATTTTGACACCTTCTGCACAAATCAATGTGCTAATGGTGGGCAAATATATTGAATTAACAGATGCTTATAAATCAGTGAATGAAGCATTGTTTCATGCTGGCATCAAAAATTCAGTTAAAGTAAAAATTCAATACTTAGACTCGGAAGTATTAGACAATGCAACCAGCGAAGAAGAATTAGCACCATATTTTGAAAATATTGATGCAATCTTAGTTCCTGGTGGCTTTGGTGCTCGTGGTATCGAAGGAAAAATCAATACAGTTCGTTATGCTCGTGAACATAAAATTCCATATTTGGGCATTTGCTTAGGTATGCAAGTCGCAGTGATTGAGTATGCTCGTAATGTTGCTGGCTTAACTGATGCAAACAGTACAGAAATTCGCTCGGATACACCTCATCCTGTGATCGGTTTAATCACTGAATTTACGAATGCCGCGGGTGAAACTGAGAGAAGATCTAGCAAATCAGATGTTGGTGGCACAATGCGTTTAGGCGCACAAAGCTGCACATTAGATAAAGATTCTAAAGTGTATGAGATTTACCAACAAGATGAAATTACTGAGCGTCATAGACATAGATACGAATTCAACAATGACTATTTAAATGTTTTAAAACAGGCAGGTTTAAAATTTTCTGCATGGTCTAAAAATAATGAATTAGCTGAATTCATTGAAATCCCTGATCACCCTTGGTTTATCGCTTGCCAAGCACACCCAGAATTTCAATCCACTCCTCGTGATGCACATCCATTATTTGTAAGTTTCATTGCTGCTGCTGTCAAACACCAGCAGAAAAATGCAAATAAATAATATAGGTTACTTATGCTGAAACATTTAGGATTACTTACTTTCATATTAATTTTAGCTGGTTGTGCCAGCTCAAAAGTTGAACCTGTCACACTGACCAAGACAGAAGCTGAGGCTTTAAAAACTCGCTGGGATATGGAAGGACGTACTCCTGAATGGAAAATCAGCATTAATGGTCACAGATTCCATGGTTCATTCCCTGGTCGTTATGAAGGAAGAGTCATGGAATGGGATGTGATCGAAAAAGATAACAAAACCTATTTAACATCCAAAAATCAATTAGCAAAAATTGAGCTCACAGAAACAGAATGCTTTGTTGCAGAAATGAATTTTACACATTCTGCCATCGTGAAAATCAATAAAAATACATTTAAAGGCTGTGCGAAACACAAATCATGAGTCGATTATCAATTATTTTATTTGAACCAGAAATTCCACCAAACACTGGCAACATTATCAGATTATGCGCAAATACAGGCGCAAAACTCCATCTGATTAAACCATTGGGTTTTAAATTAGAAGATAAAGCTCTGAGAAGAGCTGGCCTTGATTATCATGAATGGGCTGATTTAAAAACGTGGGACAGTCTTGCGGAGTGCCTAGATCACATAAAGCCTAACAATGCATATGCAATGACAACAAAAGGAACCCGATCATTTTTTGATGTCAAGTTCAGTGATAATGATGCCTTAATCTTTGGCCCTGAAACACGCGGCTTACCAAAAGAATACTTAGAAAGCAAGCCACATGAAACCTTATGTCGCCTACCAATGACAGAAAATGGGAGAAGTTTAAATCTCTCAAATAGTGTCGCCATTGCTATTTATGAAGCATGGCGCCAACTAGATTTTACTTCACTGAGCTAAGCTTCTTTTTCCGCTCTGCTCTAATTTTACGCGCAGTTTTCGGATCTATCTGCAATGGACGATACACTTCTATTCTATCGTTATCTTGCAAAATATACTCCAACTCTACAGATTGATTAAAGATCCCATAAACAGGATCTTTAATTGTCTCTCTTGCTTTTTTATCCAGCTCAAAAGAAGACAATGCATCTTTCAATGCACTGCCCTTTTTGATCATTTGATACTCTTGCAATTGCTCATCAGGCAAGGCTAAAACATATTCAATTTTGATCATATCATCAACCATAAACAACTTTAGCCCTATCAGAAAAGGCTTTAATCATAGAGCCGTACATATTTTCAAAAATTGGATTCAGCATGTTTGATAGCAATCCGATTGATAAAGTAAAATCCAATTCAAATTCGATTTTACTTTCATGCTCATTAATCGCTACAAACTTCCACTCGCCACGAAGTTTCTTAAATGGTCCATTCACTAAAGACATATAAATAACTTCACCATCCACCATTTGGTTTCTAGTTGTGAATTCCTTATTAACAGGCCCCATTAAAACCCCAACACTAACATCCATTTCCTCAGCTGTTTGACGGAGTATCCTAACATTTTTACACCAAGGTAAATATTCAGGATACTTTTCTACATCATTAACTAAATCAAACATTTGTTTAGCCGTATAAGGCACGACTTTACTTTTACGAATAACTGGCAAAAAAAACTCCTACTTTTGTTGCGCTGCTTGAACCGCAGTCACTGCGATTGTATAAACAATATCTTCCACCAATGCACCACGAGATAAATCATTCACAGGTTTCGCCAAACCCTGTAAAACCGGTCCAATGCTAATTAAGTTCGCACTTCTTTGAACCGCTTTATATGTCGTATTACCTGTATTTAAATCAGGGAAGATAAATACTGTAGCATGGCCTGCTACTGGGCTATTGGGTAACTTTTGCTTACCCACTGATGGCACATAAGCCGCATCAAACTGAATTGGCCCATCAATCATCAAACTTGGATCTGCAGCTTGTGCCAATGCCGTTGCCTCTTTGACTGCTTCAACATCATCACCTGCACCTGAAGAACCTGTTGAATATGAAATCATCGCAACACGTGGCTCAATATCAAATGCAATTGCAGAATGTGCAGATTGAACTGCAATATTTGCCAATTGTTCAGGCGTTGGATTAGGGTTAACCGCACAGTCACCATATACATTAGCACCTTCTGGCATTAGCATAAAAAAGATACTTGATACGATTTTTGAACCTTTTGCTGTACCCAAGAGTTGCAATGCAGGACGAATTGTATCAGCTGTTGTATGTACTGCACCAGAGACTAAACCATCGACATCATTTTTAGCCAACATTAATGTACCTAAAACCACACGATCTTGCACTTGAGTTTTAGCCAATTCTTCTGTCATACCTTTATGTGCACGCAATTCAACCAATGTTGAAACGTAATCATCTGCAACTGTCGTAGGCTCAATAATTTCAATTGTTTCAGGTAACACCAAACCTTCTCTTGCAGCCACTTCTTCAATTTTACTGCGCTCGCCCAACAATACACACTGAGCAATTTTACGATCATGACAAATAATCGCCGCTTTTAACGTTCTTGGCTCATCCCCTTCTGGCAATACAATTCTTTGATTCGCTTTACGTGCTTTTTCAATCAAACGATATTTAAAAAATGCTGGGGTTGTGATTGGCTTTACTTCTAATTGTGCTAATTTCTCTACTATTGAATCAATATTTAAATTACTTTCAATAAAATTGACAATATCTTTAACATCATGCAAATCTTTATTATCGGCAATCAACCCCAAACAATTAATTTGTTGATTGGTAATAATTTGGCAAATATGCTCCTCAGTCGACAATGAAGCATCGCTCATTTTATTAGCAACATAACCTGCAAGCCAGTTTTTTAATCCTTCAAAACGCTTAATGTAGAAATTCAAATACTCGCCGATTTGGCACAATGTATTAGTTCCTGCATTACCTGCAAAAATTAAACCTGACTGAAAGGTAGCGGCTAAATCTAAGTTCAATTTTTCAGTAAATGGATTGCGCGCATTTAACTCAATACCTTCAATCACTACAACATCATGATCTTTATTTGCTGCGACAACTAACTCGATACTTTTTTCTAAAATTGTGTCGTAATCATCTTTTAGTATCAAATTTTCAATTTCTGACATATCCAACGAGATTGGTGCTACATCATTAAAAACATATTTATACAAAACAGCTGTATCTTTATTCACATGGCTAATCGGCTTAACATAACCGACTTTTAACCCTTTAGCTTGCAAAGCTTTAATTAAAGCAAAGCTAATAGGATATAAATTTTTGATTTGGCCGATTGGACTAACAAATAGAGTTTTCATCAATTGATTTCCCTTTGCTGAATAAAATCAGGATGACTTTGGCTCATCCTGATATGCCGATTAATTATAGCGCATTAACGATTTGAACAGTATCACGAACAATCATCAACTCTTCATCTGTACACATTACTAGCACTTGACCAAAAGTAGGACTTGCAGCGATCACACCTTCTTTACCTCTAAAAGCTTCTTCATTTGCAGCTTCATCTAATTTAAACCCTAAGAATGCTAAATATTCGATGACTTTTTTGCGTGTCATGACATCATTTTCACCAATACCACCTGTAAAAACGAGTGCATCTAAACGCCCTAAAGGCACAATGAAAGAAACAATTTTTTTAGCTAAGCGATAAATCATAATTTCTAAAGCAACTTTTGCACCCTTATGACCTTCTTCAGCAGCAGCCCATAACGTTCTACAATCATTTGATAATTCAGAAATTCCTAACAAACCACTTTTACTATTCAAAAGTTGATCAATTTCATCCACATTCAAATTTAAATTTGATGATAAAAATCTCAAAATCCCCGGATCAATATCACCTGAACGAGTTCCCATCACCAAGCCTTCTAACGGTGTAAAACCCATTGTTGTATCAACAGATTGACCATTTTTAATCGCAGTCAATGATGAACCATTTCCAAGATGAGCACTAATAATTGCATTGTTATTTGGATCTAAACCTAGTGTTTCAATTGTTTTCTCTGCAATACAGCGATGACTTGTTCCATGAAAACCATAACGCCTAATATTATAATTACGATATAGCTCCATTGGAATGGCATATAAGTATGATGTTTCTGGCATTGTTTGATGAAATGCAGTATCAAAAACAGCGACTTGAGGCAAAGTTGGAAAAGCTTCTTGTGCCGCTTCAATACCAATGAGATTCGCAGGATTATGAATGGGCGCATAAGGAATACATTTTTTGATTTGTGCAATCACAGCATCATCAATTAATGCAGAGTTTTTAAATTTAATGCCACCATGAACAACACGATGACCAATGGCTTTGATTTTATCTAAATAATTTTTCTCTTTCAAAAAGCCTAAAATATATTCTACTGCTTCCCTGTGACCCGCACCATTTCCTAACTCTGTTGGTATTTTTTCTCCATTAATTGATATTGTAATAATTGCATTGGATGACCCCAACCTTTCTGCTAAACCCGATACCACAACTTCTTCATTTGATTCATTCATCAAAGAAAATTTTAATGATGAGCTGCCACAGTTGAAAATTAATATATAAGACATAAAAGCCCCTTGTTGTTCAGGTTACTTCGTTAAAATATGTTCTCAGCAAAACGACTAAAAACCACATAATTATTATCCGGAAGATTAAAAATCTTCACCTTCATTACCTACATCTTGACTACTATAGACCAATATCATTTTAGATGAACACCCAGATTTTTTCGTAAAAGGGTTAATCGCATAACTATTGATTAGCCAAATACCCCAATCACGATTTGGTAATTGCCAAAATACACCACTACCATCATCCTGAACAGTTGCTATTTTTAATTTTTTAGTCAAATGCTTGATATAAATATCTTGTTGCTTTTTACAATTTTCATCTTTGTCTGCATAGTAACTAAAACTTACATCATTAAGTGCCCACTGCCCATCTAGGTTCATATATGTTGCATCTAAACTATTTGGTCTTTTCTCTTTTAACAAAATCAGTTCATCTACTGTTTTTGAAAAAACATCTAATTTACCAAAGAAATTATTATTATCAATCAGTTCTTGTGGGGTCATTTGAGCTAGCTCAGGATCTAGTAAAAAATCACTAATATCATTCAAAGTGATGGCCAATAAATTAACAGGCATAAGTGAGAACACAACTGCTATGAATAATTTCTTATAATTGATCATGATTCAGAAAATCCAGAAATTGGTAATAGTTTAGTAATTGTCAATGTGAGGTTGGAAAAAGCCCTGCGCATCTAGTATACTCAGATTTTTCTGTCTTGTAATAGGTGCTTTAGATTATGCGTAGAACAAAACTTTTATCGATGATTGGCTTAGCATGTATTTGTAGTTTTTTTAATGTAGTCCATTCAAAAGATAAAATGAAAGTCGTTACTACATTCACTATTATACAAGATATGGCTCAAAATGTAGCTGGTGATGCTGCAACTGTAGAGTCAATTACCAAGCATGGTGCAGAAATACACAATTACCAACCAACACCTAAAGACATTATACGCACACAATCTGCCGACCTAATTCTGTGGAATGGCATGAACTTAGAAAACTGGTTCGAACGCTTTTTTGAAAACATGCAACATGTTCCGTCAGTGATTGTGAGCGAAGGCATTGAACCTATCTCAATAACAGAAGGTGAATATTCGGGCATGCCAAACCCTCATGCATGGATGTCTCCACAAAATGCAATCATTTATATTGATAACATTCGTGATGCTTTCATTAAACATGATCCTGAAAATAAAGAAATTTATAGCAAAAATGCAGAAGCTTATAAAAATAAAGTCCTAGCATTGGATCAACCTTTACGTGACCGTTTAGCGAATATCCCTGAAGATCAACGCTGGTTAGTCACAAGTGAGGGTGCGTTCAGTTACTTAGCTAAAGATTACGATTTTAAAGAACTATATTTATGGCCCATTAATGCAGAGCAACAAGGCACTCCACAACAAGTTCGCAAAGTGATTGACACTGTGAGAGCTAACAATATTCCTGTTATTTTTAGCGAAAGTACTGTTTCTGATAAATCAGCCAAGCAAATTAGCAAAGAAACCAATGCACAATATGGTGGCGTACTCTATGTAGATTCATTGTCTGGACCAAAAGGCCCAGTTCCTACTTATTTAGATCTATTACAAGTAACTGTAGATACTATTGTTAAAGGCTTTAATCAATGAGTTTTCAACAAAAATTTTCACTCACAGTCGAAAATTTAACAGTGACATACAACAATGGTCACACAGCAATTCATAATGTGAATTTTCATTTAGAAGGCGGCACAATTTGCGCTTTAGTTGGCGTTAATGGCGGTGGTAAATCAACCCTTTTCAAGAGCATTATGGGTATGGTGAAACCTACAGAAGGTAGAGTTTCCATCAACAATGCCTCTGTTAAAGACGCTTTGAAAAAGAACACTGTCGCTTACGTGCCACAAACTGAAGAAGTTGACTGGAGCTTTCCAGTCTTAGTTTCAGATGTTGTCATGATGGGGCGCTATGGAAAAATGAATTTTCTGCGAATTCCATCAAGCCATGATAAAAACCTTGTACTGGAGTCTCTTAAACGTGTCAGCATGGAAACTTTAGCCAATCGACAAATTGGAGAGTTATCAGGCGGACAAAAAAAACGTGTATTTTTAGCAAGAGCTTTAGCACAAGAAGGCAAAATTATTCTGCTAGATGAACCATTCACAGGCGTTGATGTTAAAACTGAAAATGCGATTGTCGACCTTTTACGTAAGCTACGTGAAGAAGGACATTTAATTTTAGTCTCCACACATAACCTTGGTAGTGTGCCAGAATTTTGTGATCAAACACTATTCATTAACCGAACAATTATCGCAGCAGGACCGACTGAAACAACATTCAATCATCATAATCTAGAAAAAACATTCGGTGGAGTTTTACGCCACATTCACATTGACGGTGAGGCTCTACACGATGACAGTGATCCTCGTCGCGTGACTGTACTAACTGATGATGAACGTCCCGCTGTGTTTTATGGCGTTGATAAAAAAGATCCTGCAATCACTAGCATACAGCCAGTTAAGGAAAATGTATAATGTTGGAATTTCTGCTAGAACCTTTGACGTATGAATATATGCGTAAAGCTATTTGGATTAGTGGCTTGGTCGGAGGAACATGTGCATTTTTGTCAGCATATTTGATGTTAAAAGGATGGTCATTAATGGGAGATGCACTATCACACTCTGTTGTACCGGGTGTTGCAGGTGCTTACGCCTTAGGACTACCTTATTCCCTTGGGGCATTTTTCTCTGGTTTGCTCGCAGCATTTTCTATTACTGTGATTAGACATTTCACTCACTTAAAAGAAGACGCGATCATAGGCTTTATATTTTCTACATTTTTTGCAGCGGGATTATTCATCGTTTCTCTCAACCCAACATCTGTTGATGTCCAATCCATTATTTTTGGCAATATTTTAGCAATTGCTGACAGTGATATTTTACAAGTCAATATTATTATTGCCGTCTCTCTCATTGTTTTAATATTTATTTGGAAAGATCTATTGGCGGTGTTTTTCGATGAAGCACATGCTCGCTCGATTGGTTTATCTCCGTTAAGACTCAAAATTATATTTTTCACTTTACTCAGCGCTTGCACGATTGCAGCACTTCAAACTGTTGGTGCAATTCTCGTGATCGCAATGGTGATTACACCAGGTGCAACAGCCTATTTATTGAGTGATAAATTTTCTCACATCATTATTATCTCTATTGCTATTGGCTCACTCAGCAGCATTATTGGTGCTTGGATCAGCTATTACTTAGATGGTGCTACTGGCGGTGTAATTGTTTCATTACAAACATTTTTATTCTTATTAGCATTTTTCTTTGCACCCAAATATGGTTATATTGCAAGCCGCTTAAAAAGACGTAAAGGTATTCAATAATGTCAGAGTTTTTTCAGTTTTTTATTGAACCATTTCACTTAGAATTAATGCGAAGAGCTTTATATGCCGCCATTACAATAGCAGTAGTTTGCGCGATTCTCTCTTGTTTTCTTGTACTCAAAGGCTGGTCTTTGGTTGGTGATGCTATTTCACACGCCGTACTACCTGGGATTGTTGTCGCATATTTAGCCGGCATACCACTCATCATTGGTGCATTTCTTTCAGGCTTTCTATGTTCTATTATTACGGGATTTGTTAAAAACAATTCCCGAATCAAAGAAGACACGGTCATGGGAATAGTGTTTTCAGGCATGTTTGCAATTGGCGTAATCATGGTGACAAAAATATCGACAAATATTCATTTGTCACACATATTATTTGGAAATCTTTTAGGCATCACCAAAAGTGAATTTGCCCTAACACTCAGCATAAGCACAATCATTAGCATTATTTTATTGGTAAAACTTAAAGATTTTATTCTATTTTGCTTTGATCCAACGCAAGCAAGAGTTGTCGGTTTACCTGTCACTTTCATGCACTACTTAATCTTATCCTTGCTATCTTTAACCATTGTAACTTCGCTTCAAGCTGCAGGTATTGTTTTAGTAATTGCAATGTTAATCGCCCCCGGCATCACTGCATTTTTATTAACAAAACGTTTTGAAATGATGCTGATCATTGCAGTCTTTGCCTCTATCCTAGCATCCATTATTGGCATCATTATCAGTTACCATTTAGATACTGATACTGGCCCATCAATAGTATTGGTTCAAGCTGTTATTTTTATTTTAGCGTACATTTTAAGCTTAATTTTACGTGCAATGAGATCATAAGTTTATACAATTTATGATCTCATCAACGGTCTAGATAATCTAGCCAGCAACAGCATCTAATACATCACTTAAGAACAGATATGCAAAACCAAAATAAATTACAACGCCTAGAAAATCCATAATAGAAGTTAACAATGGAGAGCTCAATGTTGCTGGATCTACATTAAATCTTTTAGCAACGAATGGCAGTGCCAAGCCAATTAAACCACCGACAAAAGTTACGGTAATTAATGACAAACCGATGGTTAATAAAACAGCCGTACTAATACCTTCTTTAAAAAAGAAAGCCAGAATAACTTCGACACTTGCGACCAGCACACCTAGCATAAAAGCAACGGGAACTTCTTTTTTAAAAATAAACCAAATATCTTTCCATTTAAGCTCAATGTCCCCTAAAGCCATCGAACGAATCACTAATGTCGCAGATTGACTGCCTGTGTTACCACCCATATCTACAACTGGCGCTAAAAAAGCTGCCAAGATAATCACCTCAGACAAAATCTCTTCTTGCCCTGCCACAAATGCACTTGTGAACACACCAAATACGGTCAAAATAATGAGCCAAAATCCACGCACTGAAAACATACGCCAAAAACTAGAATATTCATAATCCAACTCAGGCCCAGACATCGGCACGTTACCACCCAATTTGGCAAAAGTATCAGCAGATTTTTCACGCAATCTTTCCATCGCATCATCAATCGTTACAATGCCTAGCAAATGACCATAACCATCTGTGATTGGTAAAGCTTCTAATTTATATCGCTCAATCAACTCAACAGCGATGACATCCTTATCAGAGGCTCTAGCCTGAATGATATCTTTCACCATAATATCTTTAATACAGTCATCATCATTGCTCATCAATAAATCTTGCAATGATAAAACCCCCACCAAATGCCGATATTCATCAGTCACATAAATCATTGATAACGCTTCTTTTGTACGCGCATCTATTCGAATTTTTGCCCAAATATCTTTCACGCTGGCAGTTTCTGGTACATTTACATAATCAGCAGTTGTCATTGCACCAATCGTGCCCTCAGCATAAGAAGATAATTCGATAATAGCATCACGCTCTTCTTTATCTAATGACGGCAAAATTAAGCGCCTTTGCTCGACATCTAACATTACAAATAGGCCCACTTGCTCATCTGATGGCAAATCTTCAAATAATCTTTTCAACGTTTCAATCGATAAATGAGGCACAAAACGAATTTTCTCTTCTTCTTCAAATTCTTCAAAAAGATAGGCCAAATTTTCTGCATCTAATTTTTCTAGTAGAGCCACAACATCTTCTGTAGAAAACTCTTCAACAATATCCGCAAGATCAATTGCTTTAGTATTTTTAATAAATTCAATGAATGCATCAGCATCACTTGCACGGATAATTGGTTCTAAATAGAAGTATAAGTTTGATTTTTGATAAACGCTCATAACGAGTCCCTGATTATTATTAAATAATTATACTGATTGGGTTTACCAGCACTTAGGAGCAATAATATATCACTGATATATAAAAAAGAAGTTACAACAATATCTAATTGCCTACAAAAAAGGGATTTAGTCTATATGACCAAATCCCTTTTAGAATCTACATAAGTTTTAATTCACTACTTCAGCCACTGGAGGTTCATCAGCATTACCACCACCTGGCAATGTTACAAAACCGATATTACCAAGCCCT
The DNA here is from genome assembly GCA_947631095.1 of uncultured Wohlfahrtiimonas sp. Taxonomy (GTDB): domain Bacteria; phylum Pseudomonadota; class Gammaproteobacteria; order Cardiobacteriales; family Wohlfahrtiimonadaceae; genus Wohlfahrtiimonas. Next base: position 8,417 of record CANRJX010000021.1, on the reverse strand, counting down.
GCTTTGCTGAGTGAGGTAATCATTTTAGCCACAACCTCATAAGGAACCGTAATGTCTACATGCAACTGCACCAATGGATTTTGATTGGGATCCAGTGCAAAAGCCTCAGCTTTCAAACGTGATAATTCAGTCAAAATTGCATCTTCTGTATCCATTTTAGCTTCATTAATATGCACTTCAGATGCACTATTAATGGCAACCAGAATCGGTTTAATTTCGACTTTATCTTGAGCTACCTGCTCTTTCAAATCGACAGCTTCAGGTAATTTTAACTGAACTGACTGAGTGACTAATGGCGCCGTTAAAATAAAAATCACCAATAAAACCAACATAACATCAATCAATGGCACCATATTAATTTCAGCACGAGCACGAGAAGATGTGCCTCGTAAACGTCCAAATGCCATAATTACGCTCCTTGTTTACTGTTTTTCACACAACATTCAGCAGGATTGCGAACACATTCATCACCTAATAAATTTAGTAATTCATAAGCAAATGCATCCAATGTGCCCATTGTGATTTGATTACGTCTTGTGATCCAGCTATGGGCTAATACAGCAGGAATTGCAACTGCAAGACCAACACCTGTCATAATCAATGCTTCACCAACAGGACCAGCGATTTTATCAATCGTCCCTGCACCTGTAGAACCAATTTCAATCAATGCGTGATAAATTCCATAAACTGTTCCGAACAACCCTACAAATGGTGCAGTTGCAGCAATGGCTGCCAATGCTGTCACACCATTTTCACAACGCAAGTTAATTTCATCTAGTTTTGTGCTTAAAGCACGTGTAATAACCTCAGCCAAAGAACCACTATCTTTCAGTGAATTACCATGGGTTTTCTTATAACGTTGAACAACATGAACGCCTGCATCCGTTAAAATCTCATGATAATTATTAGGAGTATGTTCGACTAAATAATCATCTAAATCATCCATAGATTTAGCATTCCAAAACATGCCTAAAAATTTCTTAGTATTACGTTTTTCAGAAATACCTTGCAGTGCTTTTAAAAAAATAATTAGCCAAGAAATCGCCGACATCACAATCAATATCACAAATAATGATTTACTCAATATATCTGCTTGGCCAATAAAGTTTTCAAATCCTAAACCACTAACTTCTGGTTGCATGTTTTCTTCCTTTTACTCTTTTATAAACTGATAAATTCTAAAACTTCAATTGATATGGAATTCTCACAACAATTGATTGTGCTTTACCATCCACGATATATGGCTTTAAACGAACTTTATTAGCAGCTGCAACTGCAGCTTTATCGATTTGCTCATTACCAGATGATTTTTCAATTTGTACAGAAACAGCATGACCTTTTTCATTAATTTTAATCAGTAATACTGTTGTTCCGCCTGCTCTCCTCATCATGACAGAACGAGGATAATTAGGTGCTGGCCTTGATAAAATCGAAATATCTCGCATAGAAAAAACTCTATTTTCAACACGCTTAGATTGACGTTTAGCTTCAGGCTTTGGCTCTTGTTTTTTAGGTTTTGCTTTCGGCTGAGGCTTTTTCACCTCTTTCTTTTTTTCTTGAACTTTCGGAGCTTCCGGTGAAGGTTGCTTAATTGCAATCACTTCTTTTGGTTCTTCAACCACAGGTTCAGGCTCTGGCTCTACAATTTCCTCTGGTTTTTCTTCTGGCTTTTCAGGCTCTTCTATTTTCTCTTCAACTTTTACTTCTTCTTCAGGCTTAGAATGATTTTCTTCATCATCATGCTGATTCGTAATTTCAGCTGCTGTATCAACACCAGCTAAATTAATGTGGTGCATCATCATTGTGGCAGGCTCAGAGGCAATATTGATCTCTGTTTCTGCTTTTTCACCGAGTGTTGTAATTGCATAGATTATGCCACCATGAAAGAAGAAAACCCCTAAGAGCGCAATGATAATTAATGCTCTGCTCGTTTTATAATTTCTTAATGGCACAACCTATCTCCAATAACTTAATTAATGATTAAAATACGTATTTGGCAGCAACCCAGAAACGACGACCTTCTTCATTTCTACGGTAGCGGTTTGCAAAATCAGCATTTGCAGCTGGTGCAGATGCACCAACACGAGGCAACTCCATATCCATAAAGTCTTTATCAAACAGATTATAAATACCTGCTGTAAAGCTTAAATTATCTGTTGCTGAGTACTTAGCACCCAAATTCACTAATCCATAAGATTTGTAATAAACCTTATCGTTGTTCCAATTCAAATCATTAAATTGTTTGCCACGATATTCAGCTTCTGCCCATACATTCCATGCTTCATTAATTTGCCAATCAACCTTCGCATTTACCATATGCTTTGGTGTTGCACTGAATGGACGTTTAATATCATTTTGTGTAAATGAGCTTTCCGTATAGGTATAGTTAAGTTTCAAACCCAATTGTTCTGTGAACTGATAACGACCACCCAATTCAATACCATAAAGTTTTGCATCATCGACATTTGAATATTTAGAAACTTCTTTAGTGTCTGGCCAATTTGTACCATTTACGATACATACACCACTTGGGCAAGCTTCACGAATTGTTTGAATTTTATCTTTGAACTTAGTATAGAAAGCCGTCGCATTTGCAGAAAAGTTAGTATTATTATCAAAATAAATACCTAACTCACCCGAAGTTGCAGTTTCTGGTTTTAAGTTAGCATTCCCAATAATTGGCAATCTACCTTGACGACCAATTCCTACAACATCATTTTGCATTAGATGAACATCTGGTGCTTTAAAGGCACGACTGACTCCACCTTTAACTTGCCATGAATCATCAATGTTCCAAGTCAAATATAGTCTTGGGCTAAAATGATTACCAAAGTCTTCATTCTTATCAAAGCGTAAGCCAAAAGTTGCTATAAAGTTGTCCGTAACACTCCACTCATCTTCTAAAAATAAAGCCCACTGCCACTGCTTTTTCTTGATGGGTGATGCCGCTAGGCTATCTGTCAATTCTTGATGTTTATACTGTAAACCCGTACTGATAAAATGATCACCAAGACCAAACATCCATTTATTATCTAAGATGATATTAGTGTATTTAATATCACGACTGGTATTATCAGAAGCCTTAGCAGGTCTAGACACAGGATTTAAACGACCAATTGTTTTCGTTTCATCCCATAAAATAGATGAGTCCACTGTTACAGAATCGTAACGACCCTGGTGTGAAATCGAAGCTCTGTCACGTGTAAATTTCAATTCATCAGAATAACCACCACCAGATTTACCCGGAGCAATAGTAGTATTTAAAGTACCTAACTGACCTTCAGAGTTGTCATAACGCTGTACACCGCGATCATAACTTAGAATAATGTCATTTTCGCCATTTGGTGTGAATGATAATTTACCACCTAAATTATAATTACGCTTTTTACCCATGCCAGAGAAGCTGTCATAACGACCTGTATAATCGCCAGATAATCTCTCTGCTTCATTTTTAGCAAAACGACCTTTAGCATTTGTTGAGTGATCAAATCCTGCTGTTAATGCCAAACCTAATGTATCTTGCACTAATGGCCCTGCTGCATACAAACCTGTATTCAAATGCTTACTAAACTTACTGCTTTGTGGCTGGATAAAACCAACATTAACTTCACCGCCCCATTTGGATGGTACTTTTTTTGTGATGATATTAACAACACCACCCATCGCATCTGAACCATATAACGTAGACATTGGCCCACGCACGACTTCAATTTGCTCAATTGCTGAAGTTGGCGGGATAAAGTTTGAATCTACATCACCAAATCCATTCGGACGAGCACCTGAGCTATTTTGGCTTAAGCGTTTGCCGTCTATTAATATTAGTGTGTAATCACTTGGTAAACCACGAATACTAATATTAGCACCTCCTGATTTTCCTCCGCGCTCAACACTAACACCTTCAACATCTTTTAATGCTGCACCTAAACCAGAAATTGGCTTATCCGTTAATTCACTGCCAGAAATTACAGATATACTTGCAGGTGCATCTTTTACAGCTTGACTAAAACCCGATGCAGTGACAACAACTTTAGATAAATCAATTGCGGACTCTTCTTCATTTTGAACATATTCACTCTCTGTAGGTTGTTGTGCAGAAGCTTGTAGAAACATACCAACAACAAAGATTGATAAAACACTTTTACGCAATATAAACTCATTTGAAGATTTACCTACAACCATCTTTACCATAAAACTATCCCACCGAATTATTCGTTAAATAATGAAAAATTAATAATTAGCAACTGCACCCTTTAAATATTAGGTAGGAATTATTCACATTTACGCATGATATGTCAATACAAATAAAAATAATTCTCATTTGATCTTGATTAACTTTAGCATTAAAGAATGATAAACATTCAACCTTGATAATTAGACATTAAAAAAGCCCTAGTAAACTCACTAAGGCTAATGGATAAAAAATGATTGGATGAATGGTTACGATTGACTAGATTCAAATAAAAACCAAGCCCTTTGTTCTGCACTATCTATCCAGTCATCTAGCAAGTTGCTCGTTGCATAATCTTGATATTCATCAGTCAATAAATGCAATTCACGTAATTCACGCGCCAACAACTTATTATCTTCCATAAGAATTTCTAACATCTCTTTAGCATTTAAACCTACGGCATCATTATCTGCGATGGTTTGGCGTCTAGTAATTTCGCCAATAGAGTGCAACGTTACTTGATTCATTTTACGGACACGTTCAGCAGCCAAATCGACAATTGCCAACAACTCTGCTGATTGTTCATCCAATAAAAGATGATATGAACGGAAATGAGGACCACTAATATGCCAATGGAAGTTTTTTGTCTTTATATATAGTGCAAATACATTTGCAATCAATTGATTCAATTTCATTGCAATTTTTTGTGCACCAACCTCATTTAAATCGCTCATCGTGATTTGTAAGTTTTTATCAATTTTTCTCATTGCTTTCATAGTCTTCACCTCTAACTTATGGTTAATCTGTAAATGATTGCATGAGTATAGTATTGAAAAAATTAATAGGCTATTTGATCCTCATTATCTCAACGATAACTTTTATTTATATTGCTTTACATTTACACAACCAATTATTAATTTTTTTCTAACAATAAAGCCATTTAAAATGATAAAAATTAATAATAATGCATCTCTGGCAGTCCTAAATGTCATATTACATTCACAGCACAAAAATAGTGCTAGCTATTGGAATCACTTACCAAAAATTTTAAAATCAAAATAATATTCAGAATATGTTGTTGATCGATTTAAGACTTAAATCAAACTTCAATTATAAAAATTATTAGAGCAATAATTTCTTTTATAATATACTTTTTCTTCAACAAAACAGAACACAGCAATAGGATTTTACATACATGTTGCATGCAATTAGGACTTAATTTCAATTCCTTTAAGCAAAAGAAAAAAATACTACATATGTAAGTTATCAGTAGTAGACTTAATTCATCCAAGACTCAACTCGCATGATATTGAAGGAGCCCCTATGAGTTATGACGTAATAATAAAAAATGGTTTAGTAATTTTAGAATCAGGTGAAACAAATATTGATATCGCTGTTAAAAATGGAAAAATTGCAGCCATTGGTTACGACTTAGGTGATGCAGAAGAAATCATCGATGCAGAAGGCTTAATTGTTAGCCCAGGCATGGTGGATGTTCATGTTCATATCACTGACCCAGGTGGCGTTCGTGCTGACTGGGAAGGCTATGTGACAGGTACAAAAGCATGTGCAAAAGGTGGCGTGACTACATTTGTGGAAATGCCATTAAACCAATTACCTGCTACCGTCAATGGTGAGAGCATCCGTAAAAAATATGCAGCCGGCCAAGATAAATTAAGGGTTGACGTTGCGTCATTTGGCGGATTAGTACCTTTTAACTTAGACGGCGGCATTCAAGAGCTAAATGATGAGGGCGTAACGGCTTATAAATGCTTTATGGCAACTTGTGGTGATCCAACTTTAGATGGTGACTTCTCAAATGTGGACGATTATGCACTCATGGAAGGCATGAAACAAATTGCAAAAACAGGAAAATTACTTGCGATTCATGCTGAAAACGCCGCAATTACAGATGCATTAGGAAGAGCAGCAAAAGCTAGAGGTGAATCAACTTTGGCACAATATGTGGCTACAAGACCGGTATTCACTGAAGTAGAAGCGATTCGTAGAGCCATTTTCTTTGCAAAACTAACAGGATGTCGCATTCATATTTGTCATGTTGCATGCCCTGAAGGTGTGGAAGAAGTGATTAAAGCTCGCGAAGAAGGTGTTGATGTAACTTGTGAAACATGTGTTCACTACCTATATTTTACAACTGATGAATTAGATTCTATTGGTATGTCTGCAAAGTGCTCGCCACCAATTCGTGATAAACAAGCACAAGATGGCTTATGGAAATACATTATATCTGGTGCAATTATTACAGCAGTCTCAGATCACTCTCCTTGTACGCCAGATTTAAAAGATAAAGAAAATGCATTTGATGCTTGGGGTGGTATTTCAGGCGTTCAAAATAACGTGGACATTTTATTTGATGAAGGTGTTCAAAAACGTGGTTTATCATTGAAAGCATTCGCTGACTTAATTGCAACCAAACCATCTGAGCGCTTTAATTTACCGATGAAAGGTTCTATTAGCGTTGGTAAAGATGCAGACTTTGTGTTCATCAAACCAAATTCACCTTACACTTTAAAAGCAGAAGATCTGGAATACAGAAATAAGTTTAGCCCATACGTTGGTCGTACTATCAATGCGCAAATTGAGCGTACAATTTTACGAGGAAAAACAATTTATAGTTTAGAAAAAGGAGTCATGGAAGGCGCATCAGGCCAATTTATTCGTCGCTAGACTTAACACAATAGTTAAAGGAAAGATCTATGGTAGACACAAATAAAAACACGATTAGTGAGCAATCAGCCAACATAGATGCATCATTACTCCCTAAAAAGCCTGAAGAACGCACAGTTGGTTCATTAGGTTACATTTTCATGTGGATTGGTGATGGTATCAATCTTGGTAATATGACACTTGGTGCGAGTTTAGTCGTTGCAGGTCTTGCAACGATGAATATTTATCAAACCTTTTTCGCAGCCCTTATTGCAATTGCAATTATTTCAGCTGTATTTGCTTTAAATGATCGCATAGGCTATCGAACTGGCATTCCATATGTTGTACAACTGCGTATGTCTTTTGGACTTAAAGGCTCCATTATTTCATCTTTAATGCGTGGAATACCTGCAATTGTTTGGTATGGCTTTCAAAGCTGGATTGGCGCAACTGCGCTCAATGAGATACTAAAAGTATTTACAGGACATAGCTTTGATAATATCTTTGTCTGTTTCTTGATTTTACAAGGCATTCAAATCGTTTTATCGCTGTATGGTTTTCATGCAATTAAATGGGTAGAAATTTTAATTTCTCTTGTCGTAATTGCAGCCTTACTATATGTATTCATCATACTTTTACAACCGCAACATTTAGCTAAAATTAAAGATACATGGGTTAATACACCGGGCACATGGGGTTTGCCTTTCTTTGGTTTTATCATGATGTTCTTGGGTAACTACGCTGCAATTTTCTTAAGTGCAGCGGATTACTCTCGCGAATTAAAAACGGGTATTAGTGACACTAAACGCGGTTTATTATATTTTCTACCAATTGTAATCGCTTATGGGTTCGTACTCACCATCGGAGCGATGCTTGCTTCAGCAACTGGCAATACAAATCCTGTTCAGGCTTTTGCGATTATTGTAGACAATGATTATATTACCGTTGCAGTATCAGCATTTATAGTCTTGGGGGCAATTGCTGTAAATATGGTGGCAAATATCATTCCACCTGCTTATGTCATCACTATGATTACTAAAATGAAATATAAACCCGCTGTTACACTTACGGGTCTTTTAGCAATCGCTGCTTGCCCTTGGGTTTTGGTAGATGAAAACTCTGCGAAAGGATTACAGATTTTCATTTTAACCTACTCTGCTTTCCTCGGACCAATCGTTGCGATCTTACTACTTGAATATTATGTACTAAGAAAACAATCTGTCGATATCGCTGAGTTATACAATACTCAAGGACAATTCACAGGCTTTAATAAAGCGGCGATCATTGCAATGTTGATTGGTGCAGGAGCAGCATTCATCGAAGTGAATTTAGCTTGGATCATCGGATTTATTGTAGGTGGCATCGCATATTTACTTTTAACTAAATATAGCTTTTTAGATTCGCCATTCCGCAAAGGTACAATTTTTGATGAAACAAAAAAATAACGAGCATTAATAATCTATCAATGAAAAAGCCCACATAAATTATGTGGGCTTTTAAATTTATTGTGAGTCAATCTATAAGCCGGGTTCTGTCATGGACTATCATTCATCTAGGAGTAGAATCACTTCTACCCTCCAGC
>CANRJX010000020.1 GCA_947631095.1 uncultured Wohlfahrtiimonas sp. | reverse complement strand
AATATCAATGAAATAATCAAAGCTGGAATCGTTGTATACAGCATATATTGAATATGCTCAAACAGATCAACCCCTACAATACCCGGGGCTAAGTTAGTTGTTTCAGACAATGGTGAAATTTTATCACCAAAATATACGCCAGAAATAACAGCGCCTGCAACCATTTCAGGCGGCATACCTAAACCATAACCAATCCCCATAATCGCGATTCCAATGGTTCCTGCAGCTGTCCAAGCATTCCCTGCTGCAATTGAAATAATGCAACAAATCATACAAGCTGCAACCAAGAAATAACTTGGCTCTAAGATATTTAAACCATAATAAATTAATGTTGGCACAATGCCACCAGCAATCCATGATGCAATTATCGTACCGATGACCATTAAAATAACAACAGCTTGCATTGCTAAACGGACAGCATCCAACATGCCTCGTTCAACCCTGCGCCATGAATAACCAAGACGCATTGCGACTATAGCTGCAACACATACACTCACAAGTAATGGAATGTGTGGGCTTGTTTCGAACACAAAAATGCCAATAACCAATGCAAACATCATAAAAAGCACTGGAATGATAGATTCAAAAACGGATGGTAGGCGACCCTCTTCGCCTACAGGTGGAATGATTTCCATGTATTAATTTCCAAAAGAATATATTGAGGAAAAATGATCGAGACGATCGGCGATTGGGGTGAATTCCGCAAGGTTGCTAATTCGGGCGCATCATAATCTCATTTTTTATAAAACTATAATTAATATTTTTTATCGAGATATAACCAACTAATAACACGGTACATTTAATCAAAAACCTTAGAGAAACTGCGCATTTATATCTAATTCAATCCTAAAAATTTTAACGATTGATTATAAAAATAGTTGGTATAATTACCCTGCACATTAATTATTATATTTATAAATAATTATTATTTTCTATTTTAAAAATGTAAGGAGTAAATATGAATAGTCCTGTTGCTAGCAATAACAATCTTTGGTGGTTAACTGTCATTATCGGCATATTATTTATTATCATCGGTGTTTGGAGCTTATTTACACCTGTTGAAACATTATTAACAGTGACATATTTTGTTGGATTTATGTTTTTGTTCACAGGCATCGCTGAAATTTTCTCAGTCTCTTCATCTAATCAAAACTGGGGTTGGTCACTATTATCAGGTGTAATTGACTTCATTATTGGTATTCTCTTTATTTCAATGCCTGCTGGTGAAGCAATTATGGTGATCTGCTTCTTATTTGGCTTTTGGGTATTATTTAGATCCATCTTGGGTCTTGGCATTATTATGAGCCTTAAAAACTCAAATGATCAAGCCGTTGCTAACAGTTCAAAAAATATGATTTTCTTACCAATTATTGGCATTATTTTAGGATTCATTTTCCTAATGTCTCCTGTGATTGCAAGTGGATTCATCATTGCAATTTTTAGTGCTGCTATCATTATCTTCGGAATTTTTGAGCTATATTGGGGATTATTTTTAAAGAAAAACAATCATCAATAAATATTCAATAACTATATGGAATTTAAACAAAACCACAGAATTTTTCTGTGGTTTTGTTGTTTTGATCTATTAAAAGTGTGCTACAATTCCTTCCTATATTGTCCAACATTTGATCATAACTATGACTAGTTTTTTAGGTGAATTCGAGCTCAAAATGGATGCAAAAAAGCGTCTGATGCTCCCTGCCGGCCTAAAAAAACAACTAGAAGAAACGGATCGATTTGTTTTAAATAGAGCATTTGATAAATGTTTAAATCTATACCCTTACAATATTTGGCAAGAAGTGGATGCAGAGCTTACAAAACTCAATTCATTTGTTAAAAAAGAGCGCGATTTTGTACGTTTTGTCCGTGGTGGTGCAACTGAAATTCAATTAGATGCACAAGGAAGATTTATCATTCCTGGACGATTAATGGCTTATGCCAATATTACCTCTGACATTATTTTATCTGGTAATGGCTCTTTAATAGAAGTATGGGATCGTGATACTTATGATTCTATGTTAGCCATCGATCCTGAAGACTTCTCAAACTTAGCAGAAGAAGTCATGGTAAAATACGAAGAGGAAGAACTCTTTGAGTTCGATGAAAGTATAGTTGTCCCCATTATGCGTCGTTAGTGAATATGAAAATAGGCTTCATAGATTCTGGTATTGGCGGGCTTTCAGTAATGAAGGCCTTTATTTCGTACCCCATTTCAGCAGATTACATATATATTGCAGATACTGCTCATTTGCCGTATGGTTTAAAACCTTATGAGTACATTCATGATCGGATGGAAAAATTGAGTAAATATCTAATTCATCAATGCCATATAGACCTATTGGTGATCGCTTGTAATACTGCAACCGCAATTAGTGCAGGTCAATTACGAAAACAATTACCTGAATTACCCATCATTGGCATCGAGCCTGCGATTAAACCCGCTGCACTTGCCTCAAAAACTAATGAAATTGCAATTTTTGCAACAACATCCATGATCAATAACCCTAGATTAACGCGCCTAATTGACTCTTTTGCTTCAACCGTACAAGTACATAAAATTGCTGCAGACAGCTGGGTAACTTTAGTGGAAAAAGGTATTTTTAGTGGTAATGATGTCAAAAAAGAACTCAACAACCTAATCAAACCTTTATCCACTCATAAGATAGATCAACTCATTTTGGGCTGTACACATTTCCCATTTTTAGAATCTGAATTACGCGCTCTCCTTTCACCGAATATTCAACTCGTGAATCCTGCAATTGCAGTGGCCAAACACGCTCTACATTGTTTAGAATTACAAAATATTAAACAAAACAGCGCATCATCTTACCGTTATCTAACGACTGGTGACCTTTCAAGCTTTCAAAGCCAAATTACACATTTACAGATGCCCCAAGGCTCTATAAATACATTAGACGTTTAGTTGACTAAAGGAATCTACATGACCGCATTAAAAGAAATTTTTCGTAAAGATTATCAAGCCCCAGATTTTTGGGTTACTGATGTTTATCTTAAATTCATGTTGCAACCGAATCATACAATCGTAACCACTGAACTAAAATTAGTAAAAAATACGAATACTGCATCTCGTCATTTTATTTTAAATGGCACGGAATCATCTAAATTACTCTCTCTAAAAATTAATGATCAATCAATTGATTTATCTGATATTAATTACATTGATCATCACATTCATTTAAACAATCTCAGCCATGATGAACTAACGATTACGTTATCGAATGAATTAGATCCAGCAAATAATAGCGCATTAGAAGGCCTATATTTATCCAATAAAATTTTCTGCAGTGACTGTGAACCAGAAGGCTTTAGAAATATTACTTATTTCCCTGATCGCCCAGACATTATGGCGAAATATACCGTAACAATTATTGCAGACAAAGACGAATGCCCTATTTTATTGTCTAACGGAAATTTAATCGAAGCGAAAGATGTCGGTAATAACCTTCATCAAGCCATTTGGCATGATCCATTTCCAAAACCAAGCTATCTCTTTGCACTCGTTGCGGGAGATTTAGGCTACATTGAAGATAAACACATTCGCCCAGATGGCACGCCAGTACAACTCAGAATTTATGCTGCACACAATGAAGTTGACCAATGTCATTATGCTTTAGGTGCGTTAAAACGCTCTATGGAATGGGATGAAAAGCGTTTTGGCTTAGTATGTGATGTTGATCAGTACAACATCGTTGCCATCCATGATTTTAATGGCGGTGCGATGGAAAATAAAGGGTTAAATATTTTCAATGCAAAATATGTCTTAGCCAACTCTGAGATCGCAACAGATGCTGATTTTGAAGTCATTGAATCAATCATTGGACATGAATATTTTCACAACTGGACAGGTAACCGCGTGACTTGTCGTGATTGGTTCCAACTCTCTTTAAAAGAAGGTTTAACCGTTTTTAGAGATCAAGAATTCACAAGTGATTTGCGCCATCGTGGCTTAAAGCGCATTGATGATGTCAAAATGCTTCGTGCTCACCAGTTTCCAGAAGATGCTGGTCGTTTAAAGCATCCTATTCGCCCTGAAAGCTATGTAGAAATGAGAAACTTCTATACCACAACAGTTTATGAAAAAGGCGCTGAAGTTGTTCGTTTGTATCAAACATTATTAGGTGAAGAAGGCTTTAAAAAAGGCTTAACGCATTATTTAGCAAAATTTGATGGCACTGCCGCAACTTGCGATGATTTTTTAGCATCAATGTCGGAAGCGAATCATGCTGACTTATCTGGTTTCCAATATTGGTATAGCCAAGCTGGTACACCAACTGTAAAAGTCACAAAAGAAATTATTGATGGCGTTGTAAAAATCAACTTTAAACAAATCTTAACTGCAACTGGTGAAGATATTCATCCACAATGGATACCTATTCGCTTTGCATTAATCAATGACGAAGGCGTTATTGTCCATGAAGATTTATTCACACTAAAATCATGGGAAGATTCTGTTGCCATTCCTTATGATGGTCAAAACATCACCTTGTCATTATTTAGAGATTTTTCAGCACCAGTTATCGTTGATTATCCTTACAGTGAAGCTGAATTACTCAACATCATCTTCTTTGAAACAGATTATTTTGCACGCTGGGAAGCAGCCCAACGCTATCTTTCAAGATTGATTGCTTCAGATGAAGATTTAGCCACTAAACAAGAAAAGTTTGCAACGCTTACAGAAAATTTATTGTCATCTTGTCGTGATGAACCTGATTTCTATTCATTACTGATGACATTGCCAGAACCTTTATTTATTCAAAGCACAACCAGTGAAAAAGATTTAGCCAAAATTTTAGAACAACGCACTAACCTCATCAAACATGCTGCAAAAACTTATGAAAAACAATGGATTGAAGTCTATCAATCTCAAATCGTGGGCAATGCTGTTGCACGTGATTTGAAAAACTGTGCATTAAGCTATTTGGCGGCATTACCAAATCATGAAGTCACAATCTCTAAGCAGTATGAATTAGCAGATAACATGACCGATAGAATGGCGGCATTGCGTTCTGCTGTTTTAAACAATCACAGTACAGCAACAATTTTATTGAATAACTTTTTAGATCGATATAAAGCATATCCTTCTGTCATCGATAAGTGGTTCTCTTTACAAGCATCGAATCCATTTGTGACTTTAGAAACTTTAAATATTTTGCGTGAACATAGTGAGTTCAATACTCATAATCCTAATCGTGTTCGCTCTTTATTCTCAGCGCTTGGACAAAATAAAGTTGCACTATTTAAGCAACCTGAAGTATTCGGTGCTTGGTTGCTAGACAATATTATGATCATCGATAAAATCAACCCTCAAGTTGCAGCAAGATTAGCAACACCATTCTCACAATTGAATTTCTTAAATAAAGATGATCAAACTGCCATTCTTAATTTAATCCAACAAGCACTCACACATGAGTTATCCACTAACCTTGCAGAACAATTGAGTAAATCATTATGAGCATAAAAGATATCGTGACAAAACGTCGCACTACCCACCATTACAAGCCTGATCCTATTGATGATGCAATTATTGATGAAGCTTTGGCATTAGTGGTTTATGCGCCAAATCATCACCTCACTTTCCCTTATCATTTTTATAAAGTGAAAGGTCAGGTACGTGATGACTTGCTCACTTATGCATACAATGCTTTTGCTCAAAAATCAGAAGAAACAGCTGATCAAAAAATCAAAAAATGGTCTTCAATTCCCGGTTGGTTATTAGTGACACAAAAACGTTCAACGGTGGAAAAAATTGCCAAAGAAGATTATGCAACCATCAGTATTGCAATGTATATTTTGATGTTAGCAATGGATGAAAAAGGGTTGGGTTCAAAATGGTCAACGGCTTCTCTCTTCGAAACAGATGAATGGTACAGAATCTGTAAAATAAATAGAGATGAAGAAGAGATTATTGGTATGCTTTGGTACGGTTTAGCTGAAAAACAGCCCAAAAACTTCACCAGACCAACCATTGATCAATATTCATCCATATTGGAGTAAGCATGAGCTATTCAGACCCCACCGTCCTGCTGTTTTTTATTCTATTTATTGCCGCAATTTTAGCAGGCTTTGTTGACTCAATTGCGGGCGGCGGCGGTTTGATTACAGCGCCCTTAATGCTCAGTATTGGTGCCCCACCTCACATTGCACTCTCTATGGGTAAATATATGGGTGTATTTGGCACCTCAATTGCAGCATTGACTTATATTAAACGTAAAGTGATCAATCCTCGTGAATGGATCTGGTGTGCAGTCATGACATTAACTGGCAGTTTAATTGGTGCTCTATTTTTATTAAGCTTAGATCCAAGCTTCATCAAAAAAATGATCCCACCTTTATTAATTGCTATTGGTATTTATATGCTAATTCCTAAGTCAAAAAATAAACTAGTTGCAGAAGATGAAGCTGTATCTAAAACTCAGCAAATTGCTTCAGGATTAGGTCTCGGCTTTTATGATGGCTTTATTGGCCCAGGCACAGGTTCTTTTTGGACTGTACTTTACAATCGTATTTTTAATCAAGATTTCATGGTCTCTTCAGGCGTTGCACGATTAATGAACAGCATGAGTAATATCGCTGCACTTTTAATCTTCGCATTTGCCGGTAAAGTTGCATGGTTCATGGGATCTTTTATGGTGGTTGGATTCATGTTTGGTAGCTATATTGGTGCACGAAGTGCCATAAAATATGGTGAAAAATTTATCAAACCACTATTCATCACACTCGTATTTATCATCGCTGGCCGATTGACATATATCGAGTATTTTATCAATTAAAGAGAAACTAATGAGTAACGTAGACAATATTTTAGCACCCGAACGCGAACTAGAAATGACAGTTTTAATGACACCTGATATGGCCAATTTTTCTGGCAACGTACATGGTGGCGATTTATTAAAACTGTTGGACCAAGTAGCATATAGCTGCGCGAGCCGTTACGCAGGACAATATGTTGTGACATTATCTGTCGATCATGTGCTGTTTAAAGAACCAATCCACGTGCAAGAACTCGTAACTTTTAAAGCATCAATTAACTATGTGGGTAATTCATCTATGGAAGTAGGCATTCGTGTAGAAGCTGAAAACATTACTACTCGCAAAAAACGTCATACTAATAGTTGCTATTTCACGATGGTTGCTGTTAAAGATGGCAAGCCAACAAAAGTTCCACCATTATGCATGGAAAATGAAGAGCAAAAGATGCGTTGGAACAAAGCTTTGGTCAGACGCGAAGCGAGCAAACTTGCAAAGCAATAAAGGCTAACTAGAAATCACTGATAAAATAAAAGCCCCTGTGAAATAGGGGCTTTTATCTTCTATCAAAATAAGTGATCTATGGCTCTAATACAAAATCAACCGCAGCTTGAACATGAATCGCTGTTGTATCAAATGTTGGTACTGCTAGTTCAACATCACCAATCAATAAGCAAATTTCCGTGCAACCCAAGATAATGCCTTCTGCACCTTCTGCAATGAGTTGATTCGCAATATTAATATATTTTTCCCTAGATTCATTTTTGATGATGCCGCAGCATAACTCTGTAAAAATAACATCGTGCACAATCTTGCGTTCTTTTGCTTCAGGAACGATCACCTCTATTCCTTCCGCTTGCAATCTTGCTTTATAAAAATCTTGCTCCATTGTAAAAGCGGTGCCTAAAAATCCAACTTTTTTAATGTTCTGCTTTTTAATAACAGTAGCCACTGCATCTGCAATGTGTAATAAAGGAATACTAATTGCCGCTTCTATTTGATCAGAAATTTTATGCATAGTATTTGTACATAATACAACACAGTCAGCATCTGCTTTTTCTAAAATCTGTGCTTCATAAGCCAAATAATCGCCAGCTTCTTCCCAATCACCTTTTCGTTGTAACTCTTCAATTTCTGCAAAATCAACGCTGGTTAAAATAATTTTTGCAGAATGCAATCCACCCAAACGTTGCTGTATCGCACGATTGATCTGTTGGTAATATAAATCTGTTGATTCCCAGCTCATACCACCAATTAAACCAATTCTTCTCATAAAACTCCCCCAAGTTCACAAAATTTTTGCCCTATAGTTGTATCACATTATCAAAATTTCTAAAGAGTTTTCACAGAATTCTTTTATTTTCGATCAAAAAAACATAATGTTTTTTTGAACATAGTCCTCTCTAGTGGTGCTATGATCCTATTCTTTTTGATGGTAACTAAAATGCCATTATTCCATTTCAACTAAAGGAAAAATCATGATAATACGTCCTGAAACCAATCGTGAAGCCCCCATCATTGAAGCTGTGATTTTAACGGCTTTTAGCAACCACCCTAATCAAAATTCACAAAAAGACACTCTAGAACACCTTATCGTCTATAAGTTACGCCAACAGAACGCTTTGGCTTTATCTTTAATTGCAACTGAAAATAATAGCATTATCGGGCACATTGCATTTTCACCAATTACTATTAACGGCACACAACAAAATTGGTTTGTAATGGCACCTGTTTCTGTTTTACCTGATTATCAAAATAAAGGCATTGGCTCACAATTAATCGAAGAAGGGCTAAAGTTATTAAAAGAGCGTAATGCTAATGGCTGTGTTGTTTTAGGAGAACCAAATTTTTACACTAGATTCGGTTTTCAACAGCAATCAGCACTATCTTTAGAGAATGCGTCACAAGAATATTTCATGGCTAAAACTTTAAATGCAGAAGAAATTCCTACAGGCAAAGTAGAACTTCATTCAGCCTTCAATATCTAAATTATTGACGCAAATGCTTGGGGCGCCAGTCATCAAAATTCAATCGCCCCATTAAACCTTCATTAACTTCTTCTGCTGTCATATAGCCACTCACTTTGCGACCATCTTTTAAAAATATTGATGGCGTACCATATACTTTTAATGCGCGAGCAGCCTTATTTGCTTCATCCATTACAGGAAAATCGCACGATCTTGCTTTAAACTTTCCTTGTAGCATTGCTGTATCTAGTAAAAATTTCTGTTGCTCTTCAGATGCACACCAAATAGATTCTAAAACAGGAACAGATGAACGTGACAATGGAAATGGCACATAATGAACCGTAATGCCATTATCCAGATAATCACTAATATTTTCATGCAGCTTACGACAATATGGGCAAAATACATCTGTAAATACAGTTACAGCGTATTTTTCATTCTCTGCCTTATAAGTAATGATTAATTCAGGATCTAAATTAGTCAGCACTTCTAAATTAGGTGAATTTTTGATCTCTTGGTAAACAACTTTATCTTCAGCACTTGAAAAACTAAAAGCATAAAGAAAGGATAAACATAGGATCATTATTCTAATCATTTATTGTTCTCTCATTTGATGAATATATCGCTGAATATGATCCCATCTTATGTACTTTTCCGCAAAATCAATTATTCAAATTAATCTTCTAAAACTTGAAAGCTAATGTATGTCACAACATTGTCTTGCAACAGTAATTCAATCATCATGCCATCAAATGCGATATTGCCTTGTAAGGAATCAGAATAATCTTCAAATGTTGTTTCAGTATACTGATCACCAAACTGCGCTTTTAATTCATCGTTAGTTATCCCGATGCGTAAGCCATGAGGCAATTCACCTGTATAATTTGATCTCACCGCAATTGATTCAATAAAGAATCGGTCAGGATAAGCTTCTGAAAAACTGACAGAAACACCATGATCTTCATTGTGTAAAACTCGCGGTACAAATACATGATGATGTGCTAAACCTGTCATCACTTCTGCCAAATTTTCTACCGCTTCTGGTGTTAATGCAGACTCCATATTGTTATAAAGCTCAGTAACAAAAGTAGCGGGTAATTCAATCAATTTAGATTCAATAGGAGCGTTGATAAATTTGATTTCATTGTCTGTAATGAATTCATCCTGAAAAATTGGCGCATTATATTTCATCGCTTTTTCAAGCGCACAATAATCAAGTAAATGTGCCCATAAGAAAGGTTCATCAATCTCTTCAAAAGAAATGATGAATTCAGGACGAACCGCTGCTAAGATTGCATCTTTTGCTTCTTCATACTCTTCTTTGCTGATCTCTTCATCATCAAAACAGTCATCATCAGACAATGCCCAAGCATTATCAATCCAGTCAGCATAATCATCTGCGATGAATGCATTGGCATGATGCTCACCATCAATCATGATAGATCCATGGTTATATTTACCGAAAAACAAACCATTGACCCGAAAATCACCAGAGACATAAATATCATTACCACCAGCACGAATATGATCAACAGTTAAGTTACCATCAATCACTAATCCCATTGCTGAGTCATCGCTTGCCTCAATGATTCTACCAATTGTGGCATTACCAATAATGAAATACCCCAAAGACCATTCTGGCAACTCTCCTAAACGTAAAATGGATAATTCAACATCGCCCTCATGAAAAAAAATTGTATTATCTTCAAATTCATCACTTTTTTCAGCAAGCCAGCAATTTTCTGGCAAGCGATCAATAATATCTTTTACTTGAACAATTGAAAAAGTTACATTTTCAATTGTAATTGTTTCTGTTTGATTTAACATATCTGTGTATTCCATTACTATCTGATTAAAAGTCACTGCCAACAATATAGTATTTTTCTAAATAATTTTATATATTTGACATATAGCTCTGATACGATAATTAATAATAAACCAAAACAAGAATTGCAATTATGACAAAACCACCAAAAATTCTAATTATAAGTGATACCCATGGTCTCGTTTTACCCATTAAAGAGATAATGGCAAATCATCCAGATGTAGATGCTGTTATTCACTGCGGGGATTCAGAACTTATGAATTTTGACCCCATTCTAAAAAATGTTCATGTTGTGCGTGGCAATTGTGATTATGATCGAACTTTGCCCAATGACTTAACGATAGATATTGGTAACCATAAAATATACGTTACGCATGGACATATGTATGGCGTGAAAGGTTCTTTGGAGCATTTACATAATCGTGCGAAAGAAGTGGGCGCAGATGTTGCGTTGTATGGCCATACTCACGTTGCACAAGCAGATACAATGGATGATATTTTACTAGTAAATCCTGGAAGCATTGCCTATCCCAGAAAACGTAAAGAAAAAACTTATGCTCTTCTAACACTCAATGATGATAAAAATCATCATGTTGAATTTCATATTTTTTAGATGATTTATTTACCCAATTGTTGTTGCCAAATTTTCATACCACTCACATCACGTAGATATGGCGACAACTCTTCTAACATCGTCGAGTAGAAATACTTATAACCCGCACATAATTGATTTTTACCAGTTGCATCAATATGTGTTGGACAACCGCCATGGCATAAAAACCTTACTGAACAACTCTTACATTCTGGTCGTTGGCTTTTTTGGTTACCAAAAGGTAATTCAATCACCTTTTTTACAGAATCAATAAGATCATATTGCGTAGTAAATTTACCAACTTTATGCTTTTCATCAATCAGATGATCACAAGCATATAAATTGCCATCTGGCTCTAATGCCAAATTACTACCACAATATTCAGCATGTACACAAGTTGCGCTTACTTTCGTAAAGTATTGAGCATAAGTATGCTCAATATTCATAATGAACATTTTTCCTTGATGTTTGTTGCTACGCCAATAATGATAAGTATTAGTCAGAAAGTTACCCCAGTTTTCTGCAGATAAAGTATAACTGCGTTTTAGAGCATCTCCTTCAAACATCAACGGCTGAAATTGAATATATTGAATGCCATTATCATAAAAAAAATCATAAATTTCTTTGTAATAAGGAACAGTTTCATCATGCACCACAACTAAAACATTAAATTCAACATCATAGTTTTTAAGCAGTTTAATGCCCTCTAACACCTTTGAATAGGTCGGACGACTTTTCTTATCAATCCTATGCTGATCATGCAATTTTTCAATCCCATCAGTGCTTATGCCTACAAAGAAATTATGTTTCTTTAAGAACAGACACCACTTTTCATCCAACATTGTACCGTTGGTTTGAATACTATTACTGATGCGCACACCTGCTGGCTGATAAAACTTTTGATACTTTAAAGCTTGCTCGTAAAATTCAATCCCTGCCAATAATGGTTCTCCACCTTGCCAAACAAAGTTAATCTCTTTGGCTGTTTTTGGCTGAGCACCTATGTACAACTGAATGAATTTTTTGAGCATATCATTATTCATTTTACCCGTTGTATTATCATGCTGCGGATAATAGCAATACTGACAAGCTAGATTACAACTTGAGCCAACAGGCTTTACCAATAAATGAAAAGGAATAGAACTTCTGTCCAATAAATCGGCATAATTCATTCCATTTTGATCATCAATATTTATACGCATATTATTCATGGTTTACTTCGTTGAACCCCAGATTCTTTTACCTTTAGCTTCAATGATATAAGTTTCATCCGCAAATTGATTATATGCTTCAATCAATTCAGCTTTTAATTTAGGGAATTCAACACTTCTATCATTAGTTTCTAATGGATCGTCTTTCAAATTAAATAATGCCCATTCACCATCTACAGCTTCTGCTGCTGTTTTAGTAATTTTGCGCACTTTCCAATCATCTCTTATGAATGCTAACTGATTGTGCAATTCCATACCATAAGAATCTCGGATGGTTTCACTACCTTCTTTAGTTAGATTCCTTTTATGACTCACACCCTCCATCGGTAATGTATTTGGATAATCTTTCAACTCAATACCTGCCAAGTCATAAAGTGTAGGTGCCAAATCATAAGCTGCAATCATATTATCATCAATTTTTCCTATTTTAGATTTATCTAACATAGGTGCTGTAATGATTAAATTAGCATTAATTCCACCTTGCCCTGCTGTTGCTTTATGGTATTGACCATAAGGTACATTATTGATATCTGCCCAATCTGGTCCAACTGAAACAAATGAACCTTGTTTACCAATATTATCAATATCATTATTTACGCCTAAACGAGTCCAAACTTCTGGATCCCCTAAGCTATAGAATTTTAAACCTGGTGTCGCATTTGCACCATTGTCTGATGCAAATACAATAATTGTATTATCTAAGCGTCCCGTTTCATCTAATGTTTCAATTAAATTGCCGATTTGATCATCCATATAATCAACCATTGCAGCATAAACTTGCATGATTTTTGCTTCACGCTTTTGCTCTTCTTTACTTAAAGCATTCCAACGTTCTTGTAGCTTTAAATCAGCTAGTGGCGTACTCTCATTGACAATACCTTTCTCTTTTAATTTCTTCAAACGATTTTCATATGCTACTTGGTAACCAGCATCATAAACACCATCGTATTTTGCAATCCATTCATCTGGTGCATGCAAAGGATCATGTGGCGCTGTATATGCAACATATGCAAATACAGGTACATTTTCAGGAGTCTCTTTAATCCATGCATTAATCTGATCTGTAAAGTATTTCGTTGAATAAAAATCCTTTGGCAATTGACCTCTATCTACGCGCTTATCATTGGCTGTATAAAAAGTATGATACTCTTCTACCTCACCCAACGGCATCATATCGTCATAATGACTAGCTCCACCAGCCATAAGTGCAAATGATTGATTAAAACCTTTACCACCTGGTAATGAATCAGGTGTTGTACCAATATGCCATTTACCTACCATCATTGTTTCATAGCCAGCATCTTTAAAGCGTTCTGCCATTGTTACAGTACGATCAGTTAAGCGCAGCTCATAACCTTTCTGATCTTTTGTTGTCTCAAACCACCACATTGCACCAACACCTGCCTGATGATTTGTATTCCCGGTCATTATCATGGAACGAGCAGGTGCTGACATTGGAGATGTATAGTATTGTGAAAATTGAATCCCCTGATCTGCCAACTTCTGTAAATTAGGAGTTTCTATTTCACTGCCAAAATTTTGTAAATCTGAATATCCTAGATCATCAGCTACGATCAAAATAATATTTGGCTTATCTTGTGCAGATGCAGCAGCTACAAAAGTAGTACTAATTATTAATACAATCGCATTTTTAGAATTATTTAATCCTTTCATTATTCTTCACTCTCCATATATTTTATATGCATATCTAATCTCTGATTGGGTAATAATATTAATGAATGATCTATATATAAATATTTTTCACCAACCCTATATGTTTCAATAACAACGATTAAGATGATTTAAGCAATATTAAAATACACGATTATTTACTATAAACTATAACATTTACGTCATATCTAATAGCTTAAGAGTGTGAGTAATTATAAAAAATTATCAATACATTACTTTTTCTTTGTAACTAAAAAGTAATTAATAAATCTAATGAGTATTTTTTGCCAGCTCAATAAACTGTTTTATATAAGCATTGTGCTGATCTATTAAGCGATATCCTATATGAATGTGTTTAAAAATACCTTCACCCAAACGCACTGAATGAATGGACAACTCTTCACTATACCTTTCAACTAGCCATTTTGGCATCGCTGTTACACCACGATTTGCGGCAACCATCTGCAAAATAATCTCTGTATCTTCTAATTCTTTATGTTGCCTTGGCATACATTGATTAGGAATAAAAAATTGCTGATAAATATCCAGCCTTGCCATATCAACAGGATAAGTTAATAACACTTCATTCGATAATTCGTGAGGCAACACCATCTCTTTTCCACATAAAGAGTTATTTTCACTCACAACCAAGACCAATTCATAACCAAAAACGGGTTGAAAAATCAACTCATCCGTATTTAAAGGATCAGGAGTGACCAACAAATCAATGTCATGATTCAATAATGCTGCCATTCCACCAAATTTAAATTGATGTCTTACATCTAAATCAACTTCTGGTGCAATTTTTAAAAATGGATTCACAATGCTCAAGAGCCATTGATAACATGGATGACATTCCATACCAATGTGCAATGTACCTTTCTCATTAGCTGCATATTTGCGTAAATTTTCATCCAAGCGCTCTAATTGAGGTAATAATCGATTGGCTTCATCTTGCAAATATTGTCCTGCTTCTGTTAAACGAAGCTTGCGCCCTTCTTTCACCCAAAGCTCTGCATTGAGTTGGGTTTCTAGTTTTTTAATCGTATGGCTTAAAGCTGATTGAGTTAAATGCAAGCTTTCTGCAGCAGCGGTTAAAGAGCCCTGTCTTTCCACTTCACGCAAAATATGTAAATGTATTCTTTCTATCATTCTTTCACCTAATCATGAGTAAAATTCATCAAATAATGTATTTATAGCACTTATATTCACCGAACATAAAAAAATCCTGCACATGTATGATGTGCAGGATTTTTATACAGCCATTAATGATTAATCATACAAATCGCTACGACATTGAGCGGGTAAATACTTATTCGCTAAATTTGTCTCATAGCAAATCCATTCTACAGTCCCCTCTGGTGTCTCAATACCGTTCAAAGCTAAATAACCTTCGTATTGCACATTATCATTAAAATAGATAACAATTAATCCATCCTCGAGAACCTGAATACCATCAACAGCTTGACTTGTAATCACATCTGCATCAGGTAATCCTGCTTCTTCATTATTATTCGCCCATTTTCCTGTCGTGATATAGGTTTCTGTTACAGCCAATTTTGCAGCTGCTGATAATGCGAGCCCTTCAGCCACATAAGTACGTTTTGTATAATCTTGATACGCTGGGATAGCAAAGCTGCTCATCATTCCCATAAACATCACACCACCTTGCCCCATAAACAATTGCGGCATATAAAATGGTGAAATATCGTAATCTAAAGAATACACAACCCAATCATTATCAATTGAAAGATGCCCGCCAATACGAGAAGTCGGATTAAACTTCAAAGATGATGGTGCTGGCATTGAGAATAGATCAAATTTCTGCCCCAATAAATCATGATTATTACGCATGAATTTTAAATAATCTCGATACCAACGTTCTTCAGCACCTTTCATTTCACCCGTATAGCTCAACACAATCCCTGATGAATGAATTCCTTGATCTTCCATCCATTTTGCAACAGAAACCTTAGCTTTATTACGTTCTGTGAGTGAATATGGCAATGTATTAATAACAATCCAATCTTGCTCTTCATTCCAATAAAGATAATAATTCACATCCAAAGCTCTAATACCATAAATCGCAGAAACGATTTCTGCAGCCATTGGCTGAACCAAACCGTATTCTGTTGCCAGTCTTTCGAGCGGATTATTATTAATCGTACTACCTAATTGACCCATTAAATCAAAAAGAGGATTAGAAATTTTTAGCTCATGAATGCCTTTTTCAACCTTATGAACCACATGACCTTTACGTGTTAAATCATTAATTAACTGTGAAAATGCCGCTTTATTTTGAATGCCTAATGCTAAATTACCGCCTGTCTCATCTTGGTATGCAATGATTTTCGGTCCAAAAATATCTAATAAATCTAATGGATTGAATGATAATGTTTCTATCGCTTGTTGTTCAAACTTACTTAAATCTTCATCAGTAACATTATCATTTTGCTTTAAGAAGGTGATCATTGTCTGTTTTGATGGCACAGCCATTACAGCCAAATGCTTTGGCTCACCCACTGTTTTAAAATCTAATGGTTTTGCAAAATCTTTTAAAGCAGAAACTTTTTGAGTGTTGGTTTTAGAAATAAATTTAGCATGCCCTAACTTATTTTTAGCCCCTACACCAAATGCAAAGCCCTCAGTGTTTTGTAAAAACTCAGCAAAAATTGGAGCTTCTTGCTGAACAAGCATTGCAGCCATATCTCTGCTACCAGCGATTTCTGCCCAAACCAATAAATTTTGACCCGATAAGTCAATCTGATTTTCATATGCATACATTCTATGAGATTTCGTAATCTTCAAAGAATCGACCAATTCTTTTAAACGTTCTTTAGACAGCGCTTTTTGACCTAAAGAGATAAATAATCTACGATCTTGTGCATCAAAATACATCAAAGCGGATTCAGATAAAGGATAAAATCCATCATGATTTTCCAAACCAATATCTTGCCTAAATAATTGTTTAACCGCCTCATCCAACTCTTTTGCAGAATTAAAGCTCACAGGTACTGATACCAATAATTGTGTCGCTGGAGAGAGCATTTTATTCATATCATTCGCCATGATTTCAATCGGCCCATCGACCGATGTATAAATCATGGACGTTAATTTACCCAAATCAATCGGTGTTTCATTTAAAGGCATTGAAATATATTGCTGTAATGCTTCATTCACTAAACTTGGGTCTTGTAAAACCTTTTTAAGATGTAATACGATCTTTTCATTAGCATTATTAACCATAACTCTATCAGAATTTTTATCTTTAATGCTGAACGCCATACCAAATTGAGTAGGAATACGTACATAACCAACCGTATGATCTGTTAATTTATCTCTTAAAAAAGATGCTCTAGATACTTTTTTGTCTAACTTAGGAACAACAACTTCAGATTGCTGAGCAACTGAAAATGTTAGCATAGAGAATGATAATCCTGCGATTATCAATGGAACTTTCAAAGATTTAATCATAATGACAACCTATTTATTGTATAAACTTTTATTCTATTAATGTTAGATTCTGATTATTTGTTATTGCTTCTTTTAACTCTTTCGCACGATCAATATCGATATAAATCGTACAATAACATTGCTCTAAATACTCTGTTTCGCTTCTTGTAATGCCAAAATCATACATGATTTTTTGTGCATCATTGGTTGCTTCATAATTATAAACAAATGAAACAGATTGCATAATTTGTTTTTCGATAATGGTTGCAGCTTCCAAAGTGACTTTAGCGGATTTTTGGTAATTAGAAACTAAACCCCCTGTGCCTAGCTTCACGCCACCAAAATAACGAACAACTGCAACCAATACATTGGTTAAATCATAAGCTTCGATTTGACCAAAAATAGGCCGACCTGCTGTACCACCAGGCTCACCATCATCACTAAAACGATATAACTCATATCGCTCACCTAAGCGATAAGCATAACAAACGTGATTAGCATTCGGATGTTCTGCTCGCAAAGAATTTAAAATATTTTTGATTTCAGATTCATCATAAACGGGAAAAGCAAACCCGAGAAATTTACTTTTTTGCTCTGTAAATTCTGAGTTTGCTTCAGTTTGTATCTCTTTATAGATCTCTGCCATGCATTACCTGATTTTAAGGGATGCCAATCCAATTAAAACCAATACAACCGTTAAGATCCAAAAACGCACAATAACTCTTGGTTCAGGCCAACCTTTTAATTCAAAATGATGATGAATGGGCGCCATTTTGAATACTCGTTTTTTAAACATTTTATACGAACCAACCTGAATCACGACAGACAATGTTTCAATAACAAACAGACCGCTCATAATGAAGAAAACTAACTCTTGACGAACCACAACTGCAATCGTGCCCAATGCACCGCCTAAAGCCAACGCACCTACATCACCCATAAATACTTGTGCAGGATATGTGTTAAACCATAAAAATCCTAAGCCCGCACCAAAAATCGCAGCACAAATAACCGCCATTTCACCTGAGCCTTTAACATATGGGATTGATAAATACTTAGCAAACTCTAAATGACCTGAAACATATGCAAATACTGCTAAAGCAGCTGCGACTAAAATCGTTGGCATAATGGCTAAACCATCTAATCCATCAGTTAAGTTCACAGCATTACTTGCACCCACAATGACTAAATAAACAAATGGGATAAACAATATGCCTAAAGGAATAAATAGATCTTTAAAATAAGGAATTAATAAATCTGTACCTTTTGGCCCTGCAGTATAATACAGTGCAAATGCGGCCAATAAACCACCAATCGTTAAATAGAGATATTTTTCTTTAGCACGCAAACCTAATGACTGTTTTTTAACGACTTTACGATAATCATCCAAAAAGCCAACATAACCAAAGCCCCACAAAATACCCATCACAACCCAAACGTTAGTATTGGATAAATCTGCCCAAAGTAAAACAGCAACACTGATGCTCGCAATAATTAAAACGCCACCCATTGTTGGCGTTCCTTTTTTCGATAAATGTGATTGTGGGCCATCATCTCGGACAAACTGCCCAATCTGTTTAGTTTGTAATCTTCGAATAAAACCAGGTCCAAAACAGAGTGCGAAAACCAAAGCTGTTAATACAGCACAAATACCACGCATCGATAAATACTGAAAAACTCGTAATGCGCCCCAATATTCTTCCGCTAAGTAATTTAACAAAGCATATAACATTTTATAAATCCTTCATTTTCACCATTGCTTCAACAATTGTGAACATTTTCATTGAATTTGAACCTTTGACTAAAATTGCAACCGATTCATCTTTTAAATCTTGCAAACTGCTTGTTAAAACAGAGATGATTTCATCATGTGTTTCATAATGCTGACTACCTTCACCAAATGCTTCGGAGCTTTTTGCAGACAATTCACCTAATGTAAACAGACGATCAACCCCTTTAATTTTAGCATATCGACCGCACTCTTCATGCAACTGAACTGCCTGTGTGCCTAACTCTCTCATGTCGCCAAGCACCAACCATGTATGCTCTGCAATGCCATCTAGCGCATCAATACCAGCTTTTAAAGAAGCTGGATTGCCATTATAAGCATCATTAATCAAAATATGATGAGGAGATAATTGAATTTTTTCTAAGCGCCCTTTCACATAACTTAAACTTTCAAGCCCCAACTTTATTTCTGCCAATGTCGCACCAACAGAATAAGTTGCCGCAGCTGCTGCACAAGCATTTAAAATGTTATGAATTCCAACAAGCGATAGATTAACTTCGATCGACTCACCTTTAATGACCAAATCAAATGTTTGTTGATGAATATTTTTCGCCATAACATCTGCATCATTTTGAATACCAAATGTTAAAATTTCGCGATTGGGGTTTAAGCTTTTCCAATAATCTGAATACTGATCATCAGCATTAATAATTGCGATGCCATTTTTACCTAAACCTTCAAATATTTCGCCTTTAGCTTTTGCAACACCTTCAATATCGCCAAAGCCTTCTAAATGACAAGGCCCTGCATTATTTAAAATGGCAATATTTGGCTGTACAATTTTCGTTAAATATCTAATTTCATCAAAATGATTTGCACCCATTTCAATCACTGCATATTCATATTGATCATTTAATTGCAATATGGTTAATGGACAACCAACATGATTATTTAAATTACCTTCTGTCGCTAAAGTCTGGCCCTTCTCTCTTAAAATTGAAGCCGTCATTTCTTTTAAGGTTGTTTTCCCATTAGAACCAGTGAGAGCAATTGCAGTGCCTTTCCACAATTTTCTCCACTCTTTTGCTAATGTTCCCAAAGCTTTTTGACTATCTTTAACAATAATTTGGCTAATATTAACTGCAGGCGTATAACGTTCAACTATCGCGCCAATAGCGCCTTTTGCTTCAATGCTGTCTAAAAAATTGTGGGCATCATGTTTATCACCTTTCCAAGCGAAAAAAAGTTGCCCAGCTTCAATAGAGCGTGTATCTGTCGATGCACCATAAAAAATAGCATCTTCGCCGATCAACTCACCATTTAAAATCTTTGCTGCTTCTGATAACTTCATAAATTAAATAATTATCCTTTATGAGTGAATGCTGAGACAACTTCAGCATCTGAAAAGTGGTGTTTAGTATTACCAATGATTTGATAATCTTCATGCCCTTTACCCGCGATCAAAACAATATCGCCCGCTTGTGTTTTTTCTAGAGTGCTTAAAATTGCAGTTTTACGATCTAAAATTTTAGCGATATTTTGATTGATACCTTTGAAACCACTAAAAATCTCATCTGAGATCGCATCTGCATCTTCAGTGCGTGGATTATCATTGGTGACAATAATATAATCTGAATATTCTTCTGCAATCTCAGCCATTAATGGTCTTTTGCCGCGATCTCTATCGCCACCACAACCAAAAATGCAATATAAATTGCCATCAGGAATATGCTTTTTCAATGCTTTCAATACCTGCAATAATGCATTTGGCTTATGTGCATAATCGATAATGGCTACAGCACCATTTGGGAGTTGCAAAGCTTCCATACGTCCTTTGACTAAAGTAATTTCAGGTAAGATGGCAATAATTTTCTCAATGAGTAAACCCATTGCTAATAAGTTCCCCACCATGGCCACCAAATTATAAGCATTAAAATGACCAAAAAGAGGACTTTCTAAAGAATAAGTCACACCATGATAAGTTAAGTCAAACTTTAAACCTTGTGCATAAAGGCTGATATTACTAATTTTTAAAAAATTTTCATGATCACATACAGCTTCACCAAATGGAAACAGTTCTCTATCGTTCTTTGCATTTAAACTTTGAAAAAGCTGTAAGCCAACTGGATCAGAGATATTAATTACTGAAGATTTTGATGAGTATTCATTAAATAATCGTTCTTTTGCTGCACAATAAGCCTCAATCGTTTGATGATAATCCAAATGATCGCGTGCTAAATTTAAAAATGCAGAAGCTTCAAATTCCAGCCCATTCACACGCTTTTGCTCTAAAGCATGTGAAGTTACCTCTAAAACAATATCAATCTCATTATTTTCAGGATAAGATTTCACAATTTGATCAATCGAGCGATAAAGTGCTAAAAAATCAGGTGTTGTATGTGTGTTTTCTTTTAAGTTATTGAGTGGACCAATACCATTGGTACCAATCATACCAACATAATGACCAAATTTTTGTAATGCTTGAGCCGTAAACATTGCCACAGAAGTTTTTCCTTCTGTGCCTGTAATGCCGATAATTGTCGCAACTTTCAATGATTTTCGATAAAACTCTCTTGCGCTATTAACAATCAAAGATTGAATGTTATCAACCTGAAATGTCGGAATATCTGATGGCAAACTAGAATATTGTCCTTCATAAAAAATTGCAGCGATTTTTTTTTCTCTTAATGCATCGATATAATCTAAGCCATGACTTTGCTCTCCTTGCAGGGCAAAAAAAAGATCACCTTTTTCAGCATAGCGACTATCTGAAGACAATCCATGGATAGCTATGTCTTGCAATTCTTTCGGTAATTCTAATTCAACAAATAGTTCTGAGAGTTTCATAATATTCCTTTCGTTAATTAGATATCATTTGTAACTTTGGCAATTCTATCAAGCCATCTGGCTTAACGTTCAAAATGCGTAAAGTATCACCCATAATTGTTGAAAATACAGGGGCGGCAACTGCACCACCATAATATTGTCCTTTAGATGGCTCATCAATCATTACGACAACCACATATCTTGGATTAGAAATCGGCCCAAAACCTGCATAGAATGCACGATGTTTAGTATTACTATAACGGCCATTTTCAATTTTTCTTGCTGTTCCTGATTTGCCACCAACCCTATAATTAGCAACTTTTGCTTTAGATCTATATGCATCTGTGACGACTTTTTCTAACATATGAACCATTTCATTATTAACATTTTTAGTAAAAATTCGTTTGGGTTGCTCATCAGTTTTTTTCGTAGCATTTTTTACTATGGTCAATGGTTGCAATACGCCGTCATTTGCAAAGACTGAAAACATTTGAGCCAAATGCACTGTATTCACACTGATTCCATAACCAAAAGATTTCGTAGCATGTTCAAATGCATTGCGTTGCCATGGTTTAACACTTCCTAAACGACCAGTTTGCTCACCAGCAATGCCTAAAGAAGATCTTTTTCCGATCCCCAAATTATCGTATAAATTCCATAAAATTTCAGGCGGTAATGAAAGTGCAATTCTAGCAACACCAATATTACTAGACTTCACCAAAACGGTCGTAATATCCATCGTGGATGATCTGGCAACATCTCGTATCGCATTGCCACTCACCATAAACCTAGGACCTGTTTCAACGACAGTAGTAGGTTTCCAAAGCTTAGATTCTAATCCTAAAGCCACAACAAAGGGTTTAATCGTAGAACCTGGCTCATACGCATCTGAAATTGCACGATTTTTCATCAGCTCTGGGATACGATGATGCAGATTATTTGGATTACCTGATGGCTGGCTAACCAACGCAAGTATTTCACCCGTCCATGCATCAACAACTACCACCGCACCACTTTTGGCTTCATGCTCTAAAATTGAGCTTTTTAACGCTTGATATGCTGCCAATTGAATGCGCCGATCAATTGTTAGTGTTAAGTCATTTCCGGGTTCTGCTGGTTCAAATACACCCACTTGATCGATGATGCGATTACGCACATCTCTAATGACTTGCTTTTTACCATCTTTACCTTTTAAATGCCCATCAAAAGTCAGCTCTATTCCTTCAATACCCTTATCTTCAGAATTCGTAAATCCTAGTAATTGTGCTGTAATCTCTGCATCTGGATAAAAGCGTTTATATTCTTTTTCAATACCAATGCCCGGCAAATTTAATCTTGCTAACTCATTAGTTTCATGAGGTGGGAGCTGTCTTTTTAACCAAGCAAACTGTGACTTTTTTCTCTTAGTTAAAATATCATTTAACTCAGCTTCATCCATATCTAAGGCTTTAGCTAATTGAGGAAAATATTCAGAATAATTCCATAAAACTGATGGGTCAGCCCAAATCGAATAAACCTCTGTCGAAACAGCTAAAGACTCATCATTCCGATCTAGAATAACACCTCTAACTGCTGGCATTTTAACGGTACGAATAACACGATTATTACCTTCCGTTTGTAAGAATTTTTGATCAACAATTTGTAAGCTAAACGCACTTATAAGAAGTAAGAAACCCATAAGGTAAAAAATACTCAACACTAAAAAGCGTCGAATATTTTTTATTTCCGATAATCTTTTCTTAAGTTGTAGCTTAGCCATGGCAAATCATTATTGGATATATTGTTCTGCATTTTTATTAATGCTAACCAATGATGCATTCTTTTGTTCCACCACATAAACAATACTGTCTTGTTTGGGCAAAACCATTCCCATGCGCTCACGAATATTATGATCCAATAACACAGAAGTAATAAGCATGCTTTCTTCAAGCTTTAATTTATTCCATTCTGTATTGAGGTCATTTCTATGAACAAGCTCACGCTCATACTGATTCCAAAGATGGCGTTGCTCTTGTGTGGTCTGAATTTTCAACATGCCGATGCCTGTTGCAATCATTCCTAATGTTATAATCATTATTGTTGTTTTCACGGTAGTCTCTCCGCAATTCTCATTATGGCACTTCTGGCTCTTGGATTATTATGTGACTCTTCATCACTCGCTTTAACGGGTTTCCCTATTAATTTCAATGTTGCTGGTGCTACAAACTGTGCAACTGGCAAATCTGGCATTAAATCTTTAGGTTTTGCATAATTGTTCATAAAATTTTTAACAATTCTGTCTTCTAAAGAGTGAAAGCTAATAACCACTAAGC
Source organism: uncultured Wohlfahrtiimonas sp. (assembly GCA_947631095.1). GTDB lineage: Bacteria > Pseudomonadota > Gammaproteobacteria > Cardiobacteriales > Wohlfahrtiimonadaceae > Wohlfahrtiimonas. The sequence goes on along the minus strand of CANRJX010000020.1, from coordinate 1,727 downwards.
GACCGCCCGGCTTTAGTATCGAATAGGCTGCCTCTAAAGTTTTAGCTAATTCAGTTAATTCTTCATTGACAGCAATGCGTATTGCTTGGAAGACACGCGTTGCTGGATGTTTATGCTTATCTTTAAAAGGCACAGCTTCGGCAATAATGCTTGCCAATTGATGAGTGGTAGTAATTGGAGCAATTTCCCTGCTTTTAATGATTTGGTTTGCAATCCTGCCCGGAAATTTTTCTTCACCATATTCACGAAATACTCTGGCCATAGTATCAAAATCACTTTTAGCCACCCACTCTGCTGCACTTATGCCCGCCTCAGGGTTCATACGCATATCTAACGGACCATCTTTCATAAAACTAAATCCGCGATCAGCATCATCTAATTGTGGTGATGAAACGCCTATATCAAGTAATACTCCATCTACTTTTTCGACATCAGATACTGAAACTGCTGTTTGAATTTCGCTCATACAACCCGCATAAAAAGTAAAATTAGGTTGATTCGCAAATTTTTCTTCAGCACATTTTTTTGCAGTAGGATCTCGATCAATGCTAATTAATCGCCCAGATTCAATTCTTTTTAAAATTTCAGCAGAATGTCCACCACGACCAAATGTGCCATCAACATAAATTCCCGACGGCTGAATATTTAATGCATCGATTGCTTCATTTAATAGAACAGAAATGTGCTGAAAATCTGACATAACAAGGGAATATCCAAATTTAGTATTATGAGTGAACTTTTTACCACTTTGCTCCACTTTTTACCACTACTATTTGAAATTCTACCTATTATTTGTACAAAAGCTTACTGAAAAATTCATTAACTCTCTGATAACTTGAAATCGAAAATCACTTAAAAACAATTAACATATTGATAAATAATACAAATTAAATAAAACACTGATAAATACTAAAAAATATGGAGAAAAATAAAAAAGAGCACCGAAGTGCTCTTTAAAATATTTGAATACTATTCATTTATTGATGTTCTTTTTCTGCCTGCTCAATCTCTTTACCTAAGAAATAAGAAATTGTCGTACGAATAACAACAATTCCAGCCAAAATCAAAATATCATCCAAGGTTGGACTCATAATAGTTTCGATAATATCAGAGGCAATTAACACCTCCAAGCTCAGTAAAATATAAGATCCTAAGTAAATTTTTATCTTATTATTTTTATGTGCGACATCAAATCTATCACCACCTCTGAGTTCATTGATCAAAAATCCTAAAATTGCTTTAGCAGCACCCACTAATAAAATACCAATTGAAAAGATATTCAGTATCAACACAATATAATGAGTGGCTTCAGATAACATCCCCATTAACTACCTCTTTTTACTTTTTGTCGCAATAAAACATAACAATGACCCGATACAAATCATAACAACACCTAGCCAAAAATTGAATGATAATGTTGTTTGCAGAATCAAAGCTGCAAAAAAGGCAGAAAATATCGGAATAAAATATGATGAGGTCGCTAAAATCATAACATGACCATGTAAAATACCGACATTCCATGCCGCGTAACCAAACCCTAAAACAGATGCTGCCAATAGCAAATAGACAGATGATTTCAATGTAAAATTAAACGCTGTTGGCCCCATCCAAAAATATTGAATCCACAGTGCTAGTGCCACCAACATAAAGAAAAATGTAATGCCATTTTTACCTTGAGCAAATTTTGCAGTAACGATGCAATATGCAGACCAAATAATTGCGCCAAT
>CANRJX010000019.1 GCA_947631095.1 uncultured Wohlfahrtiimonas sp. | reverse complement strand
CGTTAAGGTTAAAATAAACTTAGTCTGCATATAAACTGTAGGCTTTTAGGAGAAGATTATGAATTTTTTATGTAAATCTAAAATGCAGACTAATACGATATATAGTCATGATTTACACGTACATATCATCAAAAAGATGTTGAACCAACATCTTTTAACGCAAGATGAAGTTGAGGTATTAATTAGATATGAAGAATGTTTATTAAATAATGCACAATTGCCTGATGATTTATCTGCTAAAGGGTCAATCATTAGAGAAAAAGTTGAAAGATTTGATATTCAAAATAATGTTGTTACCACGGATGTTTTTGTGAAAGAAGCCATAAAGTATGTATTGATGAATCATTACAACGTAGGGCGCTTTGATATTGTAATTAATAATCTCGATACTGATGACAATACATTTGCATTTAAAGTTGAAAAACAAATAGATGAATTTACAAAGGCTCAGTTTTTCTTAGATGAAGACTTTTATTTAGTCATACATACATAATTAAACAGTCAAAAAAGCCTACTTAACGTAGGCTTTTTATTGAGAATTGATGTTATTAATTAAGCGAGTTGATTGATTTTTTGCATTAATTCATAACTGCTGATAGAAATTTTATTACAACATACGCTGCAGCCTAGTTTCTTACTCGTTTGAATTTTAATAGCTGTTTGTGATGTTGAGTTTTTACATTGAGGACATTCAAAGCTCACTAGCATTGAATGTAAGTTTGTGTTGATCATTATTATTGTACTTCCTTTTGTTATGTACTGCTTTCGCAGAGGCACTGTAACACATTGGTACATTATTAGTTGAAAATATTTTGTTATGTATTAATAATCCGACACATGAACTATTTAATTTTATCTAGCGTTATATTAACTAATCGATTTATTATTTGCTTTATTTAAAATACACCATAAATATATTTACATAATATTTTATGTATTAATTTTAAATTATTAATATATAATTAACATGCTGTAATATCACAAAATTTATATAATATAGTTGAAATTCGCAGCATTATCATGAGTCTATGTATTTAAAAAGTATTAATATAAAAATATAACGGGGTTTATCATGAAGAAAAAAGTTATTGTTTTAGGTGGAAATTTTGCAGGTTTAGGTGCAGCTCAAAAAATTCATGAGTATGCAAAAGATGATGTTGAAATCGTTGTTATTGATCGCAAATCATATTTGCTTTATGTTCCCAATATTCCAGCAGAAGTTTTAGAAAATCGTGATCCTGAGAACTCGCTAAAAATGGATATTTATAAAGTTCTTAAAAAAGATAGGATTGATTTTATTCAGGCAGAAGTCGTAGGAATAGATCCAAAATCTCAAACGGTTTCCATCGTACCAAATGAGCGTCCAGGTGCTGAAGAGCAATTGATTTCTTATGATTATCTAGTGATTGCATTAGGTGCAAAGCTTGCATTTGATAAAATTGAAGGATTTGCAGAATTTGGTGACACAGTATCTGATTTTTATCATGGTAATAAGCTTCGTAAAAAATTACACGATGGTACTTATAAAGGTGGGCCGATAGTAGTAGCATCGGCAAGATTTCATCAGGGTGATGGAGCAAAAGGACTTGAACCATATCCAGGTGGTCAAATCCCAGATGCAATGGCGGCATGTGAAGGTCCACCTGTTGAAATAAGTTTGGCGATGGCTACTTGGCTTAAACAGCATAAGATGGGTGATGCTTCCAAAATAACAATTACAACACCAGCAGAAATGATTGCAGAAGATGCTGGTGTTGATGTTGTAAAACAATTGTTGAGTAAGGCTAGTGAAATGGGCTTTAAATATGTTAATAACACTAAAGATATTGTGAAGCTAACAAAGGATACAATTGTATTTGCAAATGGTGATGAATTGCCCGCAGAACTAAAAATCATTTTCCCCGATTGGATTGCGCATGATTTTCTTAAAAATTTAGAAATCAGTGATAATCAAGGATTCATTATTACTGACTTATTAATGAGAAATCCTAAATATAAAAATATTTTTGCTGCGGGTGATTGTGCTGCTGTAACAATGCCTAAATTAGGTGCTATTGGTCATCAACAATGTGAAATTATAGGCAAGCAAATAGCTTTTGATTTGGGAAAAATGGATGCTAAAAAAGCAAATCAGCCTTTAGAGCCATGGGTATTCTGCATAGGTGATATAGGTGGTGGGGAAGGATTTTACATTAGATCGAACTCTTGGTTTGGAGGAGATACACAAGTTCTCAAAATGGGCAGAGTTCCGTATATGTTAAAAATGCAATATAAAACATTGTTTTTTGAAACAGATGGAAGAACTCCTGTATGGGGATTAGATGTAGCACAAATTATGGCTGAAAAGCTTTAAAGTCAAAAAAAATTATTTTTATAGCATTAAAAATAACCTCTTAACTGCGATTATTTTTAATGCTTTTTATTGGGCTTGAGTTAAAGAATTGTCGTTAATTTGTTTTTTATTTGGCGCGCTCAGGTGGGATCGAACCACCGGCCCCCAGTTTCGGAAACTGGTACTCTATCCAACTGAGCTATGAGCGCTAAAGTTCGCTAGGATAACAAAGATCAATGTATTTTCAAAGTTGTATTAATAGGCACAACTTTAAATATGGGTGGGTTTTCATAACATGCTAAAGCTGTTTTTATTTGAATTGGCGTTTCATCAAAAGCTTCGTCACCTAAAGCAAATACACCCCAATGAATGCCAATTGACTGTTTAATTTTGAGCTCAGTATGCAATCGTACAGAATCTTTTGGCGAAATATGTTGGTATCCCATAAACCATTCTGGCGCATAACAGCCAATCGGCATATAACCGTAATCAATATTAAATTGCTGACCAATTTCTAGAAGGTTTTTGGCATAAGCCGTATCTCCTGCAAAATAATGATTTTTATCGTTATGAGTGATCATGTATCCACACCATAAATTACGATTCCTAGAAAAAGGATCACGATTACTCCAATGCTGCGCAGGTGTTGCTGTAATTCTAATATTTTGATTGATATCAAAATGATCCCACCAATCTAAAGCGATCACATTTTGAATGCCTTTTTTATAAAACCAGCGCTCTAATCCTAATGGCACGATAAATGTTAGATCTGGGAAATGCTGATGGAGTTGCATGACCGTTTGATAATCCAAGTGATCATAATGTTCGTGTGAAATTAGCACATATTGTAATGTTGGAATCTCTTGAATGTTAATCGGGCTTGGTGTTTTACGTTTTGGCCCAAGCCAGTTGAGAAATGATGCACGTTCAGAAAATACGGGATCAGTCAAAATTCCAATATTATCTAGATTGAAGTATAAAGAACAATGTCCAAGCCAAGTGACATAATCACCATTGTTGGGGAAGTTTGGTTTGATCATCCAATCTTTTATAAATTGCTCATAACCGCCATTAGGCAAGCATGGTGCTTTAGTTGTCCAGCGCTCTTTTAACCATTTTAGAACACGCATAATAGGAATATCTAAAGGTTCTGGATTTTGAAAGCCCTTGATTGTGTGGTGTGATTTATTAGGATCGTAATAAGGATTTTTATAGAACATTTTAATGCTTTATATAAATGACAAGCCCAGAATTTATCTGGGCTTGATTAAAATAAGATTATTCAATATTTTGAATTTGCTCTCTAATCTGTTCAATTAATACTTTTAACTCAACAGCAATCGCTGTCAAATGAGCATCTTGGGATTTAGAACCTAAAGTATTTGCTTCACGATTAAACTCTTGAGTTAAAAAGTCTAAACGGCGTCCGATTGCTTCATTTCTTTGTAATGCTTCACGCATCGCAATAACATGTGAACCTAAACGATCAATTTCTTCATCAATGTCTAATTTTTGTATCGCAAAAACCAGTTCTTGTTCTAGGCGTTGATGATCGAAATCTACTTGAAACTCTTGTAAACGTGCATTTAATTTATCACGCAGTCTTTGAATGGCTTCTGGTCGTAAAGCCTGAGCTTCTTTTGTTAAAGCTTCAATTTTATTCAGACGATCATCAATCACCACTTGAATGCGCGCACCTTCAGATTGACGATTATTGACTAATGATTGCACTGCTTTTGCAAACGTTTGTTGCGCGATCGTTTCCAATTTTTCCGGATCAGGTGTTGTTGTGGTCAAAATATTTGGAAAGCGAATGAGTTCACTGGGTGAAAGGGCATGTGAGCTGCCTAGCAATTGATTTGCATGGCGGTAAAGTTCGATAACTTTTTTGGCAAGCTCATCATTGAAGATCAATTCTTGATTAGAAGTGTCTGAAGATTCTAAACGAACTAAAATCTCAATTTTGCCGCGTTTGATTTGGTTTTGAATTTGATCTCTTAAATTGGCTTCAAAAGCACGTAAAATTTCAGGTAATTTGAAGTAAGTCTCTAAATAACGATGATTGATGCTGCGAAGCTCTATTGATAATAAGCCAAATTCTGTGGCTACAGTTTCTCTGGCAAAACCTGTCATTGAAGAGATCATGTTGTTCCTTAATTCATTTAAACAAAAGCAGATTATAACGCTGTTTTGTGAATTAAGTGAATATCATTGAAAAAATGGCTAAATACTAGTAGACTTCGAAACTTTATTTAATCTCGTTGAGTTGAGTGACATGTCTGATTTAGAAAAGAACTATCGTGCAATCATTACTGAAATTGGTGAGGATCCTGAGCGTGAAGGCTTGGTTGATACGCCAAAGCGTGCTGCTAAAGCCATGAAATATCTATGTCGTGGATACGAGCAGACTGTAGAAGAAGTGGTAGGCGGTGCAATTTTTACATCAGATAGCAGTGAAATGGTTTTAGTGAAAAACATTGAAATGTATTCATTGTGTGAGCATCATTTATTACCATTTATTGGGAAAGCACATGTTGCCTATATTCCTAATGGCAAAGTGATCGGTTTATCTAAAATTGCACGCATTGTTGATATGTATGCGCGCCGTTTACAAATTCAAGAGTCATTGACATCAGAAGTTGCGAATGCAATTCAAGAAATTACTGATGCTTTAGGTGTTGCGGTTGTGATTGAAGCAAAACATATGTGTATGATGATGCGTGGTGTTGAAAAACAAAATTCAAGCATGGTCACTTCATCAATGTTGGGTGCATTTAGAGCTAATGCGGCAACCAGAGCTGAGTTTTTAAGTTTAATTAAATAATCAGATTAGATAAAAAAGCCTGAAATTTTTGTAAGTTTCAGGCTTTTTTTACTTATAACATTAATGTACCAAGAATATCATTTGTAGGTTTTGTTTTAGCAAAAGACTGATATTTCGATTGATTGATCCACTGATACTCTTTGCCCTTGAAATGTAATGTTGGTTGATGACTTTCTACAAAGATTATGGTTGGGTGAATTTCAAAATTAATGTGTGTTAATACATGCTTAAATTGTGGCAGTTCTTCAATATGAATGATTTTGGCTGAATTATGAGAGAACAATTCTTCGATTTCTTCTAAATGAGAGTCTAAATGTGGAAACTCATATAAATTGTGCCAAATAGCCTCATTAACACGATGGTGAAAAATCAATTCATTGTTTTGATTGCGAATGACAACTGGGTAAAGCTCAAGATTCTTTTTAGTTAATTTAATTTTTTTAGCGGGGATTTCCGCCATTTTATTGTGAGCATAGGTTACACAATGAGATTTCCAAAAGCACTCTGTGCATTTTGGTGATTTTGTACAAATGGTCGCACCAAAATCCATAATGGCTTGGGTATAATCCGCTGGGCGATTTTGTATTGCTAGCATATATGCGAATGGCAATAGAATTTTTTCTAATTGTTTCTCTGGATGTAAAGCACCAGTGATTCTCGCTGTAACGCGTTTAACGTTGCCATCTAAAATTCCAAAAGGGCGATTGAATCCTTGGCTGATGATCGCAGAAGCTGTGGTGCGACCGACGCCTTTAATGGATTGAATGGATGCATAATGTTTAGGAATGACTCCATTAAATTGGTCACGAATAATTTGTGCACCTTGATGTAGGTTTTTTGCACGAGCATAATATCCCAATCCTTCCCAAGCTTTGAGTACTTCTTCTAGTGGTGCGTTTGCTAAAGCATTACAAGTTGGAAATTTTTCAATGAAATTTAAGAAGTAGGGAATAACAGTTGCGACTTGGGTCTGTTGCAACATGATTTCAGAAAGCCAAATATGATAAATATTTTGTGCCTCTGAATATTGGTTTTGTGGTTTCCATGGCAAATGATGCCGACCATTATTGTCAAACCAATTCATTAATTGTGTATGAAATAATTTAAGTGCTGATGAGTTAGGTGTTGTTAAAAATTCATTCATGAGATTGGCTTAATTAACCAGTGTAAATAGCGTGCGTTAGGTAAAAACTGTGCTTGAGTAGAACATTTCATTTCCATTTCAATGTGTTCTTCTTCAGTAATTTTTTGTTTGTTTTCTTTCGTCATATAATCGTAATACGTACGAATACCACTTTTATGAATCACTTTAAAACCATTTTTATTGAACGCTTCTTCTAGTAAAGCTGGATCAACAGGAGATATTGGTGTTAAACCACCATATTCGCCACGAAAATTATTTTTTTGAATATAACGATAATTACCACGAATTAAGTTGTGATAAATCAGACCGTTTAGATTATAAAACATTAGCGAAATGGTCGAGTTTGAATGAGTTGTGTGCCGTAAAATTGGAATGATATCCTCTGGATTTTCTAGCCATTCGATCACTGCATGCGCCATTACCAAATCATATTGATCATTTAAAATGAGCGGAATGTTTTGTAGTTCATCATGAATAAATGTACCCACTAAATTATCTTGAGAGAATCTTGCTTTTGCTAGATTTAGCATATTTTCAGAAGATTCTAATAAAGTTATGTCGTGATGATTCGTGGCTAGAAAGTGTGCGTATTGACCTTGGCCTGCGCCAATATCTAATGTTTTACAATTCGGCCAAATCAAATTAAAGTTTTCAAAGTCACGCTTTAAAATGGCAAGACGCAATTTACCTTTGAATGATGCGTAAATTTTATCTTGAAAATGACTGCTTAAAGTATTAAAACGTGTGGAATTCATAATGAGCGCATAAAAAATAAAATGGAATCATAGGTTACAATTCTAAATAAAGTCAAATGTGCGAGTAATTTGTTATACAATAAGCGACCATTGAAGTGATCAATCTTTTGGAGATAATTATGAAAAAAAGTTTAGCAATTGCAATCGTTCCTTTGGTTTTAGCTGGGTGTATCAGTGTTCCGTCTAAAAAACCTACTACACCTGTTGCGCCCGTTGAAACACCTAGTGAAACGGCACAAAACAGCTTAGACTTTGCAGGTACTTATAATGCTAAGCTCCCATGCGATGGTTGTGATTATAAAATGGCTAAATTGCAATTGAACCAATATGGTCAATATCGTTACGCTGAACAAGAAGTGAAAAATGGTTCGCCGATTGGTCGTCCAATTATCTTCCAAGGCAAATATACATGGGATAAAAATGCACCAATTATCCGTTTGTTAAATGCGCGTAATATGCACTTTTTTGTTGCTGAAAATCAAGTGATTATGTTGTCTCATCCTGTCACAAAATATTCTGAATTGACGAATGAACCAAGATTTGAAAAAGTCGCTCGTAAAATCTAAATAAACTTACAATAAAAGATAATATGCATAATAAAATATTAAAAATAAAAACTATATTAAATAATGTAATTTTAGGCAAAGAAGAGCAGGTAACTTTAAGTTTAGCCTGCTTGCTTGCTAGAGGACATTTGCTTTTAGAAGATTTACCAGGAATGGGTAAAACAACATTGGCACATAGTCTGGCTAAAGTTTTGGGTTTATCATATCAGCGGATTCAATTTACATCAGATTTACTGCCTGGCGACATTATTGGTGGTGAAATTTTTGATGCCGAAAGTAAAAAATTTATATTACATCATGGGCCTATTTTTACAGAAGTGCTCTTGGCGGATGAGATCAATAGAACGACGCCAAAAAGCCAAAGCGCATTATTAGAGGCCATGGAAGAAAAACAAGTTTCGATAGGTAGAAAAACGTATCGTTTACCTGAACACTTTTTTGTCATCGCGACGCAGAATCCTAATACATCTGGCAGTGGAACATATCCATTGCCAGACTCTCAAATGGATCGATTTCTGATGTCTATTTCTCTTGGCTATCCTTCAGCTGATGCTGAGATGAGAATTTTAAAAGGAGAAACTAATAGAGGAAAAATAGCAAATTTACCTGCATTGATGACCAAAGAAGAATTGACAGCGATGCAACGTGCGGTCGATCAAGTTCATGCATCTGATGCATTATTGAGTTACATCTTACGAATTGTTGAGGCGACTCGTTCAGAAGAAAGATTTACTACGGGAATATCCCCTCGTGGCAGTGTTGCTTTATTAAAAGCAGCGAAAGCTTATGCATTTATTGCAGGACGAGAGTACATAATTCCTGAAGATGTGAAAGCCGTTTTACCAAGTGTTGTGGAACATAGATTAAGACAAATAGGGCAACAAGCGAGTAACAGTCGAGAGTTGGTTTACTGGTTGTTACAAAATATCCCAAGCGTACAATAATAAAATAATTAATATGGTTAAATTAAAATCATTTAAAGAAAGAATTAATCAGAGAATCCCTAAAAGCAGCAGAATTACACTCAATAGAAAACAAATTTTCATTTTTCCAACAAAATTCGGTTTTATCTATATCGCAATGTGTTTTGTGTTATTGATTATGGCGATTAATTTTGAAAATTCATTGGTATATATTCTACTGTTTTGGCTCATTTCTATCTTTGTTTCTACCATCATTTTGACATGGCGAAATCTTGATAATATTCACTTGCGGGGCGCGAGTAATCAGCCTGTGTTTGCCGGTGAAGATGCAAGCTTTGGAATTACCATAGAAAGTTTGAAAACTGCACATCACAGTTTATGGTTATATACGAAAGACTCTCACAATTTTGTTGATTGTGCTGCAAAATCAAGCTCAACGACGTATCTTTTTGTGCCTGAGACCAAACGGGGACGAGTCCAATTACCAAGATTTACCATAGAAACAACTTATCCTTTAGGAATATTTAGAGCTTGGAGTTATGTAGATTTAGACCAATCAACATTGTGCTATCCACAGCCAATTGAATCTAATTTGCAATTTGGTAATGCTGAAAATAATGATGATAACGATTATTTGGATAATAATATTTCGAAAAAACGTGGCGTTGATAACTTTGAGGAGTTAAAAAATTATCAAGTGGGCGATTCAATTTCACGCATTGATTGGAAAGCTTATGCAAAAGGGAATGGTTTATTGGTGAAATCTTTTGTTGAACAAGCATCGGATGAACTCTGGTTAAATGAGCAAGATTTCACAGGTAATTTAGAAACTCGCTTATCTCATATGTGTTATTGGGTTTTGGAATTGTCGAAAAATAAACGCCGTTTTGGTTTAACTTTAGGCTCAAAAAAAATCGAACCTGATTCTAATGATGTGCACACAAAAAAATGCTTAGAAGCCTTAGCTTTATATAGGACTTTACATGAATAGCTCGCAAAATATTTCACAAAAAGATTTAACTCGCAGCAGCATTGTATGGTTTAGTCTGGCATTTATTTTAACGATCATTCCACAGCTTTTTATATTTTTACCGATTTGGGTGGCTGTAATTTTTATCGTTTGTTTTGTTTGGCGCATTCAAATTTTTCGCATGAAACTTGGTTACCCAAATGGCGTTGTGAAATTTGTGATTATTGCCGCGATTATTGGAACGCTCTATTTAACGAAAGGTAATTTTTTAAATACAGAAGGCTGTACCATTTTATTCATGGCTGTTTATGGTTTAAAGTTCGTAGAATCTAAAACATTGCGAGATGGTTATATTTTGGGTTGTATCGGCTTTATTGCCCTTGCTTCGATGTATTTATTTGATACCTCCGCTTATATATTTGCATTTTCGCTTTTGGTATTTATAACGCTAATTACAGCGATGATTGGCCTGCAACAAATGGGCTATGGTATTTACTCTAATAAATCTTTGTTATTGAGTGGCTTGAAAATAATGGTCATTTCCTTGCCATTAATGCTCATTCTGTTTATCGTCTTTCCAAGATTTCCTTCTATGTTGCCAAGCATTCCTAAGGGGAAAAGTGAACCACAAGCACAAACAGGCGTTTCAAATCGCATGGAGCCGGGAAGTATTGCTGAGCTTGCTAATAGCGAAAATCATATTTTATGGGCTGAGTTTGCACAAAATATCCCACAAGCAAAGGAGCTATATTGGCGTAGCTTAACACTGGATCAATTTGATGGTAGAGCATGGACTCAATCAGATTATTCGCAAACATTATCGCAACCTCAATATAAAATTCGAAGTAATGGCAAGGAACAACAATATGATGTGATTTTTGATCCTACACATCAGAGATATTTGGCAACATTAGATTTATCTTTGATTGATCATAGTAATGAATCGAGAGCACATAGAGTGTTGCCTTTTGGTGATTTTCGTTATGAATATAATCGTCCAGTCGATGAAAGAATTCAGTATTCCGCAACATATGTACCGAATGCATCATTGTTAGCATCAATCAACCCTAGAACTGGTGAGTATAATCTTGGACAATTTTTGCAAACTACTAATAATAATCCTCAAACAACAGAGTTAATTGAAAGCATTGTTAAAAATTCAAACAGTAATGAAGAAGTCGTTCAAGCAATTTTGAGCAACTTTAAGCAAAATGGTTATCAATATACGATGGAGCCTGGGTTACTCAATAATGCGAATAGCATTGATGAGTTTATGTTTGATTCTAAAGTCGGTTTTTGTGAGCATTATGCAAGTGCGACGGCTTTTATGTTACGCAAGGCTAATATTCCAAGCAGAGTTGTTGTGGGTTATCTCGGTGGCGATATTGATCCGAAGAAAAAACTAGTCGAAGTGCGAGGAAAAGATGCTCATGCTTGGGTGGAATATTGGGATGATCAAAAGGGTTGGACAAGAATTGATCCGACGTCCGCTGTTGCACCGAATCGTATCGACTTAGGTGTGGATGATTTGATTAATCAGCTAACAGGCAATAAAAAGCCTTCAATGTGGAATGATTTGAAACTTTCAATGACTAAGTTTCAAGATATGATTGATTACCGTTGGGCCAAAATAGTTTTGGGTTATAAGAGCCAAGCTCAGCAATCATTGTTACAAGATTTATTTAAAATAGATTTTATTAGTGTGTTTACTTTAGTCAAAATATCTATTGGCTTGATCATTTCATTCATTTTTGTACAGATCATCATTTTCTTAAAACCGTGGAGATATTTTTATTTTAATGTGCACAAAGAATATTTTAGAGTGATCGAATTGGCAAATCAGCGCTATCATTTGGATTTGCCTGTAAGCACTGCACCGACTGAATTACTGGCTAGACTCTCAAGGTATTTATCTGAAGAAGATAAAAGTAAGTTCTCTACAATGGTGAATATGTTAGTTGCGCATTATTATGCGCCTAAAACGACTCAAATACATTTATCTCAACTTAAACATTCACTTTTCGCGGTGCAAAGTATGTTGAAAAAGAGAGTGAATAAATCTAAACGACATTGAAGATTTTTATAAATCATCAAGCAGTTTGATATACTTTGCCGCGAATGAATTTTTTGTATTGATTGTTTAAAGGAAATGTATGTTAGAGGATGAATTGGCTTTAGTAAAAGCTCGAGTGGATGAGCTTGAGCAGCGTGAATCTTTTCATGAGTTAACCATTGAAACTTTGAACCAATGTTTGATTGACCAGCAACAACAAATCGAAGATTTAAAGAATGAGTTAGTTAAGCTGGCATTGAAATTTACAAGTGCAACACAAGAGTCTCAAATCTCTTTGGCGAATGAAAAACCACCACATTATTGATTGAAATAAAACACATGAAATCATCTCTAGCTAAATATCTTAAAATTTCTTACGTTGCCATATTATCTCTTTTAGGGCTTGGCATTACTTTTTATAAAGCTGACTTTTCTCTCTTGGGCATGATTGGATTATTCACCGCAGTTGCGCTCTTTGGACTGTGGTTTTCAATATTAGGGAAGTTGTTACAAAGTTATTTAGCGATGATATTTTCTTTGATAACTTTGCAGATTATCAATCAAACGAAGATCTATTATTTTAAAAGTCGACTATTTTTTACTGATTTTGTGTTGATGTTTGATACTAATAATTTTGATACTTTAAATCAATATTGGGGAATGTTGGTCATCACCATTGTTTTTATTGTAATTGTTGGTGGTACTTTATATTTATTTAGAGAAGGTAAAACCTTTAGCTTAAAAACCCGTTCTGTTTCATTGTTAGTTTTTATTCTTGTGAGCTCTGGGATTCATCAAATCACATTGTCTAAAGAGAATATTGCCAAGTGGCAGACTAAATTACCAAATGGTCGCGGTGTGATTATAAATTTATGGATGACCATTGATGGAATGCATTATGAATCACCTGTTTATCAAGGTAACTCTGAACTTTTTTTAGAGAAAGCTTCTGAAATTACTTTAGCAAATAATCCTAAAACTAAACCCGATATTGTTATTTTTTTACAAGAATCAACTGTAGATCGAGATTATTTTGATATTAAAGAAAGGGGATTGCCAAAACTTTCAATGTTTGATCCGTCAGCACCATTTGTAAGTGCTTATGGGCCATTGCGAGTGCAAACAACAGGTGGTGGAACTTGGTTGTCTGAATTTTCTTTTGCAACAGGTTTAGATACGAATGATTTTGGCCATCGAAAGCATTCTGTTTTTTATACAGTTGCGCCACATATTCAAACAAGTTTTTATCAAGAGTTAAAAAACAATGGTTATTTCACTATATTGTTAACACCGATGACTAAGGATAATTACAATACTCAAAATGCATATAAAAACTTTGGGATCGACTTAGTTTTGCAGCCTCAAGACCTCGGTTATGATGAGAATATTAATACCAATTTGTGGGATATTACGAGTGAACAGATGTTGGATTATGTTGCTGAAATTTTAAATCAGTATCCAGAGCAATCTGTTGCAGTATTCATGCTCTCTATGAATGAGCATGGGCCGTATGATGAAAAATCAGAAGATCAATATAATTTGTTGCCTTACTTGAGCGATGAAAAAGTCGCGAGAAGATTAAATGATTATCTACAAAGACAGGAAGATTTGAATCGAGCGACAGATCAATTTGCAGTTCAATTATTGAATCGTGATAAGCCAACACTGTTTTTATATTTTGGGGATCATCATCCTGCTTTATATGGCAAGGCATTGCAAGAAAATCTCTTCGAAGATCCTTTGTATGTAACACAATTTTTTATGAAAGATAATTTATCTGCTCAAAGACAAGTACAACAGCCTATTACAGATATTAACTTCTTGGGTGGATTAATTTTGGAAAGAATTAATGCAGATGTTTCTCCTTATTATGATGCGAATATAAAGATGAGGTATTTGTGTGATGGCAAGTTATCTGATTGCGAAGATGGAGACTTGATACGGAGTTATAAGCATTATATTTATAATGAATTGAAAGTGGCTGATCAATAATATCTGCGTTTTTTATCTATCTGCATGATAAATATATGGTTTTCTGTTTTTAATTTGTGTTTTGATTTCTTGACCGAAATGATGTTTCATACACAGTCGGTCAAATAAACACTAAAAAGAGTGTCAAGGTCTTGAAAACACGAATAATAAAAGCGAAAGTGTGGTTATGTTAATAAGCGATAATATTTAACATTATCGTTAATTAATTTTATTAAACTGCTCATATTTTATAAAGATACTTAAGCGGAAAATTAATTTAAAAAAGTATATAATGTCAGATTATCTTTTAATAGTGATTAAAGATAATCTTGTTAAATGATTGGTATTTAAAGAGGTAATCTATGGAAGTTTCTAGACGACAGTTTTTTAAACTGTCCGCAGGAGCTGTAGGTGGAACAGGTTTAGCGCTCATGGGCATGGCTCCAGGAATTGCAAATGCCGAAGTCCGCCAGTACAAAATATTACGCGCAAAAGAAGTTCGTAATACATGTACTTACTGCTCAGTTGGTTGCGGAATTTTGATGTATAGCATGGGTGATGGTGCATTTAATGCTAAAGAAAGCATTATGCATGTTGAAGGTGATCCAGATCATCCAGTAAGCCGTGGTGCATTATGTCCTAAAGGCGCTGGTCTTTTGGATTATGTACACAGTCCAAATCGTTTGAAATATCCAGAAGTTCGTCGCCCACATTCTGATAAGTGGGAACGCATCACTTGGGATCAGGCATATAAAGAAATTGCTGCATTGGTTAAAGAAGACCGCGATGCGAATATGGTTGTGCACGATGAAAATGGTACTCGTGTGAATCGTTGGACATCAACGGGTTTATTAGCAGCATCAGGTGCGAGTAACGAAGCAGGACACATTACAGGTAAATTTGTTCGATCATTAGGAATGGTGGCGATAGACAATCAGGCCCGGGTCTGACATGGTCCTACGGTAGCAAGTCTTGCTCCATCATTTGGTCGCGGCGCCATGACGAATCACTGGGTTGATATTCGTAATGCCGATGTAATTATTGTAATGGGTGGGAATGCGGCAGAAGCGCATCCTGTTGGTTTTCGTTGGGTTGTTGAAGCTAAGCAAAAACGTAATGCAACATTTATTGTTGTAGATCCACGTTATAACCGCTCAGCATCAGTAGCTGATTTTTATGCACCAATTCGTTCAGGAACAGATATTGCGTTCTTGGGTGGTGTCATTAATTGGTTGGTAGAAAATGATAAAATTAATTGGGATTATGTAAGAAATTACACTAATGCCAACTTTGTTGTGCGTGAAGATTTTGATTTCAATGAAGGGTTATTCTCTGGTTGGGATGAAGAAAAGAACGCGTACACAGATAAATCTTCATGGAATTATGAATTGGATGAAAATGGCGATGCTGTTGTTGATCCAACGCTTAAGCATCCTCGTTGTGTGTTTAATTTAATGAAAAAACACTACGATGCTTATTCTCCAGAAGTAGTGAGTAAAATTACAGGGACTCCTGTTCAAGACTTTTTGAAGGTTTGTGAAACCTTAGGTGAATGTTCTGCACATAATAAAGTTGCGACATTCTTATATGCATTGGGTTGGACTCAGCATACAATCGGTTCTCAAAATATTCGTACAATGGCAATGATTCAATTGTTATTGGGTAATATTGGTATGCCTGGTGGCGGTGTTAATGCATTGCGTGGTCACTCAAACATTCAAGGTTTAACAGATATTGGTTTGTTATCAACGAATTTACCTGGGTATTTAAATTTACCAAGTGATAAACAGCGTGATTATCAGACATATATCACACAAACTACGCCTAAAGCTAATCGTCCAGATCAGTTAAATTATTGGGGTAATACACCTAAATTCTTCGTGAGCTTAATGAAGACTTATTGGGGTGATAATGCAACCAAAGAGAATAACTGGGGATTTGATTGGTTGCCTAAATGGGATAAGTTGTACGATATCCTTCGTGTGTTTGACATGATGTATAAGGGTGAAGTCAATGGTTATTTCTGCCAAGGCTTTAACCCAGTCGCATCATTTCCAAACAAGAACAAGAGCATTGAAGCTTTATCTAAGTTGAAATTCTTGGTGGTGATGGATCCATTAGTGACAGAAACATCAACGTTCTGGAAAAACTATGGTGAATCGAATGATGTTGATTCAAGTAAAATTGCTACTACGGTTTATCGTTTACCAACGACGTGTTTTGCTGAAGAAGATGGCTCGATTGTAAACTCAGCTCGCTGGTTACAATGGCATTGGAAAGCAGCAGATGCACCAGGTGAAGCACAACCTGATGTGAATATCTTGTCGGGCATTATGCATGAAGTTCGTAATCTTTATAAGCAGCATGGTGGTGTGAATCCAGAGCCGATCATGAACATTTCATGGAATTATCGTATTCCGCATCAGCCTCATCCAGATGAATTAGCGAAAGAATTAAATGGCTATGCATTGGAAGAGATTAAAGATGCGAATGGTAATGTGATTCATCGCAAAGGTGATTTGATTTCAAGTTTTGCCAATTTAAAAGATGATGGTACGACTTCTTCTGGTTGCTGGATTTATGCTGGCTCATGGACAGAAGCTGGAAACCAAATGGCGAATCGTGATAATAGTGATCCATCTGGTTTGGGTAATACACTGGGCTGGGCGTGGGCATGGCCGTTGAATCGTCGCATCATTTACAACCGTGCTTCAGCAGATCGTGATGGTAAAGCATGGGATAAAGAACGTGCCTTGATTTTCTGGAACGGTAAAAAATGGACAGGTTACGATGTTCCTGACTTCAAAGCAGATGAACCACCTGGTTCGGCAATGAATCCATTCATCATGAACCCAGAAGGTGTGAGTCGTTTGTTTGCATTGGATAAAATGGCAGAAGGTCCATTCCCAGCGCATTATGAGCCGATGGAGTCACCGATTGGTAAGAACTTGATGTATCCAAAACAGCTCAATAATCCTGCTGTTCGTATTTTTGAGAATGACAGAGAACAATTGGGTACGATGGAAGAATATCCATATGTTGGTACGACTTATCGTTTAACTGAGCATTTCCATTATTGGACAAAGCATGCATTATTGAATGCAATTGCTCAACCGCAACAGTTCATTGAAATGGGTGAAGAGTTAGCGAAAGAAAAAGGTATTGCTAATGGCGATATGGTTAAAGTTTGGTCTAAGCGTGGCTATATTAAAGCTGTTGCTGTTGTGACAAAACGTTTAAAAACTATGATTGTTGATGGTAAGCCACTGTACCATATTGGGATTCCAATCCATTGGGGTTACGAAGGGTTAACTAAGCAGGGTTTTCTTGCGAATACTTTGACACCATTTGTGGGTGATGCGAATACGCAAACACCTGAATTTAAGACATTCCTCGTTAATATCGAGAAAGTGAAAGGAGGCAAGTAAATGGCTTTGCAATCATTAGATATTAAGCGTTTGTCAGCAACTTCCACAACTCCTCCGCAAGCTCGTCAACACGTTCCTGAAGTGACTAAAGTTATAGATGTTTCTTCATGTATTGGTTGTAAAGCTTGTCAGGTGGCTTGCTCAGAATGGAATGATATTCGTGATGATGTAGGTACTTGTGATGGTACTTACAATAACCCACATGATCTATCTGCAGAAAGTTGGACAGTGATGCGTTTCGCAGAAGCTGAGCCTACTGAAGCAGGTAAATTAGAATGGTTAATTCGTAAAGATGGTTGTATGCACTGTGAAGATCCAGGCTGTTTAAAAGCCTGTCCTTCACCGGGCGCAATTGTTCAATATGAAAATGGCATCGTGGATTTCCATGAGGAAAACTGTATTGGTTGCGGTTACTGTATTACAGGTTGCCCTTTTAATATTCCTCGCATCAGTAAGCAAGATAACAAAGCGTACAAATGTACGTTATGTTCTGATCGTGTTGCAGTGGGCCAAGAGCCAGCATGTGTTAAAACATGTCCAACAGGTGCAATCCGTTTCGGTGAGCGTGAAGCTATGCTTGATTTTGCAGAAGATCGTGTGACTGAATTGAAAGGTCGTGGTTTTGATAATGCTGGCGTTTATAATCCAAAAGGTGTTGGTGGAACGCATGTTGTATACGTATTGCAACATTCTGATCAACCAGAAGCATATTCAAATTTACCTAAAGATCCAAAAATCAGCGGGTTCACTGAATTGTGGAAAGGCTTCTTAAAGCCACTATCAACATTTGGTATTGCAGCTTCTGTTTTATTTGGTTTTTTACACTTTATCACTGTAGGGCCAAATGATGCTGATGGTAAGGATAAAGATCGTGAGATTTTAGATCCTAAAAAATTAGCCAATGAAGCAAACAAGATTGATGAGGAGAAAAGCGCATGAAACAAGAAAATCGTTTAATTAAGCGTTATTCAGCTTCAGAGCGTCTTAATCACTGGATTGTAGCTTTTTGTTTTATCTTGCTAGCAATTTCAGGATTGGCTCTTTTCTATCCATCATTTTCATGGTTTGGCCAAATCTTTGGTACGTTACAAGTGGCAAGAATCGTTCATCCATTTGTGGGTGTAATTATGTTTGTGGGTTTCACCATTCAATTCTTCCGTTATGCATCACACAACATCCCAACTAAAGGTGATGTTGAGTGGGCTATGTCTGTAAAAGATGTAGTACTGGGCAAGGAAGTAGGGGATGTTGGCAAATATAATGCTGGTCAGAAAGTAATGTTCTGGGCTATGACAGGTTGTTTGGTTGTGATGTTAGTGACAGGTGTAATGATGTGGCAAAGTCCTTATTTCTTTGCTGATTATTTTTCTATTGAATCTCGTAGAATTGCAATTTTATTGCACGCTTGGGCAGCATTGATCTTAATCGCTTGTATCATTGTTCATGTATACGCAGCAATTTGGATTCGCGGTACAATCCGTGCGATGACAGAAGGTGTGGTATCTGAAAACTGGGCGAAAACACATCATCCAGCTTGGTATCGTGAAATTATGAAGAATGAAGAAAAAGTTAACTCAGCGAAAAAAGATTCTTAATTGTTGAGTTGATGGTTGAAGTAAAATAGGCGCAAGAAATTGCGCTTATTCTTTTTGTGAGGCGAATAATGAACGAACAATTTACCCCTGAAAATAATGTATTGGTTGGGACGATTCCAGATGTAAAACCAATCATTTTGCCAAATGGTAATCCATTTACAACGCGCATTATGCAGTTTGAAAAAATGCTCATCAGTGCGCCAGAAGATTTGCACATTACAATTAACTTTTGGATTCAGTTAACAAAAGTCGCAAGTGTAGTTTTTAAAAATAGTGACATTAAAGTTCCTGTATTAAATGCTAAAGATCCATTTTTAAATGATGATGAGCTATTGGCATATTTTCCTGATGTTTTAAAATCTTTTTTAGCGGAAATGAATAAGGAGGCTTTAACCAAAGAGGTTGAAGCAGTAATTCAGCAGTTATTGGCATTGTCTGATGATGCTTTGCAAGAACAGGCACGCGTACTATTGGGTTATGTCGAAGTTGAAGTTGCAAAAGAATTTCAATTATTTTTATCAATGGCATTAAAAATTATCTATGTAAAAAGTGCAACTTTGGCAGATTTGCCACAATTAGAAGTAGAGCAGAGCTTTCATAATTGTCCGATGTGTGGAGATTCACCGATTGCGAGTGTTATCGATCCTATGGATAATGGTTTGCGCTATTTAGTTTGTAATTTATGCGAAACGAAATGGCATAGGGTTCGCTCAACCTGTCATGATTGTTCAAATACAGGTCGCATTGAATTACTATCAGTTGAAGGCCAAGATTCTGTGATGAAAGCAGAAAGTTGTCCTGAGTGTAATACTTACATTAAACATTTAGATCGTTCTAAAAATCCTATGCTAGATGTTTATGTCGAAGATTTGGCAACAATTTCTTTGGATTTTACGTTGGCAGATGATAATTTTCAGCGTAAATCATTTAATCTTTATTTAAAATAACAGATTGAATTTCAATGAAATTTCAAGCCTTTGAATAATTTATCAAAGGCTTTTTATTATAGAATAAATATTGTTTGACCTTTCATTCAATTCTCTATAAGATCGCCTTCTCAGAATTGCTGTGATCTCTTTCACAGTAGCATGAAAAATTTACCATTAGATCAACACATCATTTTGGTAAGCACATTTAACATTAATGTCGATCTGACATTGCAATACTCGTAGATATTCACATAACAATGATTCTCATATTAATTATGAAGATTCACTTGTGTCTATTGTCGAGCTAAATAACGAATGATTACTCGTCATAATTCAAAGAGAAATTTAATAGGCCTAGCGTCGATTTACGCCTGCCTGCCTAAAAAATAAATAATAATTAATAAAATCAATATTTTGATGATTGGTGAATAATAACTCGTGTATTTAGATTTATATTAACATTTGATATAAGGAACAAATATGCCGTTTGTAGTTTATGTTTTGGGGTTAGCAATTTTTTCTATTGGTACTTCAGAGCTTATGGTCGCAGGGATGATGACATCATTATCTGAAAGTTTTAATATTTCCATTGGTCAAGTCGGGCATTTAATATCTTATTTTGCCTTTGGTGTTATGCTGGGTGGCCCTGTTTTAACTTATTTCTTTTTAAAGTTTAAGGCGCCATATCGTCAAACTTTACTAATATTGTTATTTTTATATGCCTTTGTGCAAGGTTTGAGTGCATTTAATGAAAGTCATGCTGTTTTAATCGCTATTCGTGTCATTATCGGTGTGCTATGTGCAGGCTGTTTAAGCTTATCGCTTGCTATAAGTATGTCGATCGTACCGCGTGAAAAAATACCGAGTGCGGCAGCAGTTGTGATCGGTGGCTTCATGATTTCCAACGTTTTTGGTGTACCTTTTGCCACAATTATTAATGACTATGTTGGCTGGAAAATTAGCTTCGGCATTGTTGCTATTATGGTATTTCTATGTTCAATTGCACTGTATTTTATGATTCCAAACTTGCAAAATCATAAAGCAACTGAATCCATCAATGAAATGGAAGCATTTAAAAAATCAGCTTATTGGAAGGCTTGTCTAACCAGTTGTTTAATTTTAGGTGCAAGTTTTGCTGCATTTAGCTATTTTGTTCCCATTTTAACTTATGTCACAAAAATGGATATTAAAGTAATTCCATTTATTTTAATGTTATATGGCGTTGCAAATGTTGTCGGTAATATCATTGTTGCGCGCTTGGCCTATAAGTACAGTTTGCAAGTTATGGTTATTGGTTTATCTGTTTTAACAATATCTTTAATTAGTATGGCGTTATTTTCTGAATATTATTGGTTGATCATATTATTTATCATTTTTATTGGTTTATCAGGTGTCCCAATGAATCCAGCAATGATGGCGAGAGTTGTTAGCGTTGCACATCCAGGTCCTATGGTGAATGCAGTCCATACAGGCGTAATTAATATTGGATTAGGCGGTGGTTCTTATTTAGGTGGTTTAGCGATTACTCAAGGCTATGGCTATTTATCTGCTATTTGGATTGGTGCATTTTTAGCATTTTTAGGTTTATTGTCTTTAATGCCATATGTGTTTAGAAAAAAAACAGGGTGGGATTAATACAATAATTTTTAGATAAAATAATAGCCCTAAATTTATAGGGCTATTATTAAAAATATATTATCCAATGATTGCGTGAGGATAAAAGCGAGATAGATCTTGTGTGATGATCTCTTTATCTTCACGAATACAAATACCCGCAGATTGATCGCCAATAACCCAACTACCAACCAAAGTAGTGTTGCCATCAAATTTTGGCAAAGGGTAATAATCTTGAACAATATAACCTTCTTCTCCGTATGGTCCATCAATTTCTGAAATAACAGAACCATTCTCAACGATTGAAATATTAGCACCCTCACGAGAGAATAGAGGTTTTTTTACATAGGTTGTTAAATTGCCTGCTTTACTATCTTCTGCAAAGTAGCTTTCTAATAAATTAGGATGATTAGGGAATATCGACCATAATAAAGGAAGAATGGCTTTATTGGATAAAATGCTTTTCCAACCTGGTTCAATCCAAAGAGTTTTACGGCTATCTAAGTAATTCGCAAACTCTTCGCGGAACATAAATTCCCAAGGATATAGTTTGAAAATGCTACGAATTAAAGCATCATCAATATCCGTAAATTGACCTTGATCCGTAATGCCAATATCTTCAATGTAGATAAATTCATTCGCTAAACCAGCATCTAAAGCACAATCTTGCATATATTGAACTGTTCCACGATCTTCTTCTGTATCGGTGTAACAGCTGAAGTGTAGCTTTGAAATACCATGCCATTCTTTAAAGTGCGCAAAACGATCGATGAGTTTTTCTTGAATGCTATTAAACTGATCCGCATCATCAGGTAATTTGCCATTCTTGATTTGATCCTCTAGCCAAATCCATTGAAAGAATGAACTTTCATATAAAGATGTAGGAGTGTCGGCATTATATTCAAGCATCTTTGGTGGTTTTGTACCATCATAGGCATAGTCAAAACGACCGTATAATGAAGGTTCTTTTTTATTCCAAGATTCAGTCACAAAATCCCATACATTTTCAGGAATACGGAATTTTTTCAATAATGCTTCATTATTAACGACTAAATCAACTGCTTCCAATGACATTTGGTGAAGCTCATTGGTAGAACTTTCTAGTTCATCGATCTCTTTTTCAGTGAATTCATAATAATGATCTTCACTCCAATAAGGCTCATCATACATCGTATGAAAGTAAAAGCCGTATTCCACGGCTTTCTCTTGCCAATCAGGTCTTGATGTAATTGAAACTCTTTTCATTAATAATTAACCACCAAAAGAAGTTGAACGGCCAGTAGAAGTAGATGATGCTGAACGTTGAGTATTTTGTTTTTGTTGTGTCATTAAACGTTGTTGAGAGACCATTTTTCCGAAGCCTCCGCGTTGTACAGTTCCTGCAGCTTTGGATTTAATTTCGCTTTTAGGTACAGATACAGTACGACCTGATTGTGCTGTACCATAACTTTTGCCAGTACTATCATAGAAATTTGTCGGACGGCCAGTCGCATCTTTAGGAGAATAAACAGGCTTATGTGCCATATTATTCGCAGACATACCGCTCATCATTTTACCCATCATATAACCAGCTAATAAAGGCATGAAGAAACCGCCACCGCCAGAAGCAGCTTGTTGTGTTTCTGCAGCAGCAGGATTTTCAATTGAGCTTGCCGCTTGGGATACTGATTGGCAATTTTCTAAACCAAAATCTGCTGTACATTCTTCAATCGATGCATATTTAGGCGCAGTTTCAATCGCTTCTTTAACGGCACTATCATAAACCACACGACATTCTGCAGCCATATTTGGATTGTTGCTGATACAATCTTGCACATCTGAGTAGATGGTTAATTGTTCTGTATCGTCACTACCACCACACGCTGTTACACCGAATGCAATCAGTACAGAAAGTGCAATAGGCTTAATTTTAAAGTTTTTGCGAAATGTGAACTTATTAATGGAACGAGTTCTTTTGATCATATAATTATAATTCCTTAGTTAATAGCAAGATAAACATTAAAATGTGATCATTTTATCATTTTCTTCAGTCATTTTAACGGCTTTTATCATAGTTGTAACTTCTGAAATATGTACTTTTTCGCGAAGTTTACGAAATTGTAAACACGTGCCACATGAAAATAACTGTCCATTATTTTGAACAAAATTTTTAATTTGTTCAGAGATATTAAAAAACTCATGTTCCATGAATTCACACTCAACACCTGCATCCATCATTAATGCAGTAACTTCATGTCCCATTTCTAATGCAACATTCATGTATCTAAAAGCATTCCATGATTTTTCAATATCATTAGTTGTAATCAGTACTCCAATTTTCATTGTTATTCCTTTTCAATTACTCAGCATTAATTTGTTTAATCACTTGATAAAAATTCACTGGCGTTTGCGCACCGGCAATTGCATCTTGGCGATTAAAGACAAAAAAGGGTACGCTTTTAATTTCGAAAGAGCTAGCTTCGACTTGGTCTACAGTCAATGCTTGGCTAATTTTGATGTCCATTAATAACTCAGGAAGTGTAATGCCAATAATTTCTAACTCTGTCATGATGCTTGTTAAGACTTGATCATCAGCAATATTTAAACCTTCCTCAAAATGCGCTTTAAAAATGCGCATTGCTAGCGCACGAGTTTTTTCAGGTTGATGATTTTGTACCCAACAAACTAAGCGATGTGCGATAGATGTTGTGACTGCGATAACCTTATCAAAATTAATGTTTAAACCAGCCTCTGTTGCAATTTTACTTGCATTTTCAGTCATTGATTTAGCTCTATCTAAAGGGACATCATATTTTTCAGCCAACACTTCATAATAAGAACGGTCGTTAGAAAAAGGTGCTTCTGGTGATAGCTCATAAGATTTAAAAATTAGTTGCTCAGAGCGATCATTTTCATCATTGAATGTGTCCATAGCTAAATAAAAATTGTGAATCCCGATATAACAAAAAGGGCAAGCAAAATCAGACCATACTTCAACTTTCATAAAATTCCTTAGTATCTTGAATAATAACGATAGATGCTTGCTATACTAACAGAGAAAAGTGACTATTATGATATTTTAACTCCATTAGTTTAGCGAAAGGTATACAAATGACTCAATTAAGAGTATTAGTTTCTGAAAGTGTTGATCCTTGGTTTAATTTAGCAGTGGAAGAAGCAATATTTAATTCTATGAATCCGGATCAAAAAGTTTTGTTTTTATGGAGAAATGATAATACAGTTGTGATTGGTCGTGCTCAGAATCCATGGAAAGAGTGTAATACCCGTAAGATGAATGAAGATGGGGTTAAGCTTGCTCGTAGAAACAGTGGCGGAGGTGCAGTTTTCCATGATTTAGGAAATACCAATTTCACCTTTATGACAGGTAAGCCTGAATATGACAAAGAAACTTCTACGCAAATTATTATCGATGCACTTAAAGATTTAGGCTTAGAGGCTGAAAAGTCAGGCAGAAATGATTTAGTCATTCATAGAGATGATGAAATTCGTAAGATTTCAGGTTCTGCCTATCGTGAAAAGGCTGATCGTGGCTTTCACCACGGCACTTTATTGTTGAATGTTAATTTTTCACGTTTAGCCAATTATTTGAATCCTGATCCAAAAAAATTACAAGCTAAGGGAATAACTTCCGTTCGTTCTCGCGTTGCCAATTTAAATGAATTATTACCAGGCATTACACATGACATTGTTTGTCGTGCAATTAAACAAGAATTTTTTGCATATCATGGTGATGAGGTTGAGATTGAATACATATCAGAAAATAACTTGCCTGATATTGAAGGTTTTGTAGAAAAATTTGAAGAGCAGTCAAGCTGGGATTGGAATTATGGCAAAGCACTTGAATTTAGCCATCATTTCGATGAACGTTTCACATGGGGTGGTGTTGAAGTTCAGTTGGTTGTAAAAGATGGCGCAATTATTGCAGCCAAGATTTATAGTGATAGCTTGTATTTAGCTCCTTTAGAGGCGTTAGAAAGTGGGTTGGTGACTCTTAGATATGAACAACAAGAGATCAAACAGCTATTTGAACACATCAAAAATGAACATCCAGATGCAAAAGATTCACTTGAAGAGCTTCAAGCTTGGTTCATTGAACAGATTCAATAAGTTAATTTAAAATGATGAATACTCATTACTAATGAAAGAGTATTCATCGTTGAAATTTAAATTGTTCTCATAGCACGCAAATAAATGACATGTAAAAGAACATTCGCACCTTTTTCAGCATCTTCTGGTGAAATGTTTTCAGATTCATTATGACTAATCCCTTTTTCGCAAGGTATAAATATCATGGTTGTAGGACAATGTTTTGCTAAATGAATTGCATCATGTCCTGCACCGCTGATAATTTCTTCGGCATTATAATTAAAATGCTGTGTTGCGAAACGAACGAGATTCACACATTCTGGGTCAAATGCAATCGCAGGAGATCTCCATAACTCTTTTATTTCATAGGTCAATTCACGTTGTTCTGTAATGCGTTGAATAATTTGCTCAATTGACGCTTTAAGTTGATCCAAACGCTGAATATCTGGGTGACGAATGTCTAATGTGAAATTTACTTGATCAGGAATTGTATTGCGTGAAGGTGTGACGATGTCAATTTCTCCAACCGTTAATAACCCTTTATCCAATAACTTTGCTTCATTCTCAATCGCTGTCAGAATTTCAGCAGTGCCCATGAGCGGATCTTTTCTCAAATGCATAGGCGTTGTGCCTGCATGCAATGCAAATCCTTGAATGGAAATATCAAACCATAAAATTGCTTGTCCACCTGTAACAATTCCAATGCTAGAACCATTTTGTTCGAGAATGGGTCCTTGCTCGATATGCGCTTCAAAATAGGCATTGAATTGTCGTGCAAGTGGTAAATCACCCATTTGTTGCGTCGCAGTGAGTGCTTCAATCACAGAAATATCATTATGGTCCGTTTGTTGATAAGCTTCGGTTAAGGATAATTCTTCAATAAATACAGCAGAACCTTGCATGGCTGGAGAAAAACGTGCACCTTCTTCATTCATCCAAACAGCAATTTCTAGGTTTTGTGGCGTTTGAATATTATGTTCATTGAATGTGCGAATGACTTCTAATGCTGATAAAACACCATAAATACCATCAAATTTTCCGCCTTTAGGCTGTGTGTCTAAATGACTTCCCATCACAATTGGGGGGAGGCTTTGGTCTTTGCCTTTGCGCACTGCAAAGAGATTACCAATCAAATCTCTTTGAATTGTCATGCCTTCATCTTGACACCATTGAATGAAGAGATCGCGTCCTTGGCGATCTTCTTCTGTGAGTGCAAGGCGGCTGTTGCCACCTTTACTTGTGGCGCCGATGGTTGCCATTTGCATTAGGCTATCCCATAAGCGAGTACTATTAATTTGCATGATAAGCCTCTTTATTTGCAGATTCTAAACCTTTCATATAGCTTTCAATATTCACAGCCAATGTCTCGAT
>CANRJX010000018.1 GCA_947631095.1 uncultured Wohlfahrtiimonas sp. | reverse complement strand
AGCTTTAAATCAGCATTAAGATCTTTATCTATTTGATCTTCTTCATTTTCAACAAAAAGCCTACCTTGATCATCCAGATACTTAATCACTAAATGATGATCTGAAATTAACGTACGAGCAGCAGGTGTCAACCGACAATCTGCAGGCAAATGAATCTCTGTGCCATCGCTCAGACTATAATTTGTTCTTAACCAATCTTCTGTGACAAATAAGCTCATAGGAACTCCTCAAAGAACTACTGTTCCTGCCAATTTGCTGGCCATGCAATATAAACAAAACGAACTTTTGTTGGCGTACCAAACATAATTGATGACGATTTGGGTACAAAAATAATATCTCCAGGCTTACCAATAACTGTTTCACCTTGAGAAGTAATGTGTAATTCACCTTCTAAAACGACTTGAACTTCATCATAATTTAATGTCCATGGAAAAAAGCCTTTTTCCCAACTCATGTAACCAGCTGACATGCTACTTTTATCCTGCCCTGTTATAACATCAGCAATAGAAACTTTATTATTAGGTCCTGCACCTTCAAACAATTCAGTTTTAGCCAAATTACCTCTTACTAATTTGATGCCACTTTTTATAGTTATACTGCTCTCTGTGGATTGTGAACCCGTATTTAAATGTTGAGCATGTTGTTCTTGTTTAATCGCTCTAATGACCAATTGCTCTAACAATTCATCACTAATTTTTGCGCCTTTTGGCATTTTTTGTAGCACAGCTTCACGTATTAATTGAAAATCTTGATCAGATAACTGTTTGGCATTATTAACAACAGAAGATTTATTTTCTTTTTGCCCTTTAGTTGGTGCAACAATCTCTATGCCTAATTCATTAGCAACTTCTCTTGCCTCTGGCGTAAGAATACATAGCTTTGGATCACATTCTAATTGTGTCTGGCCTTGTTGCTTATATGTACGAACAACTTCTGCTGTAATCAATTGCTTACTCATGACGTGTCTCGCTTCTTTATTATTCTGCTAAAAAGATTAGCAATCGTTCAAGAAATTCATTATCAATATTTGGCAAATTCTAAAAATTAATCATGAAATATTTCTTTAATGTGTCTTTCATCAATTTTTATGACTTATTCACAATTCTTGTGATTAAGAATGTGGATAACTTTGTGAATTACTTTTGAAGTGTGAATAGCTATGAACAATTGAAGATTACCTACATGAT
This sequence comes from uncultured Wohlfahrtiimonas sp., assembly GCA_947631095.1. Taxonomy (GTDB): domain Bacteria; phylum Pseudomonadota; class Gammaproteobacteria; order Cardiobacteriales; family Wohlfahrtiimonadaceae; genus Wohlfahrtiimonas. The sequence continues at coordinate 26,249 of CANRJX010000018.1, read as the reverse complement.
TTTGCTAGAATTTGCTACAATGCTCGCCTTAATTAACCCTTGGAAACAGGTATTATGAGCACCTTAATAGATGAAATATTAGTTGTGTATTCAAACCGTCAGGATGCACAAACAGTCGCACAAATGATTCGTTCATTAAACTTTTATTGTGAATTAGTTCCAGTGACTAAAGTTACTGAATCATTGGTAACAAATGCTCCTGCAATTATTGATTTAGCAAGATTGGATCAATATCCACAAGAAAAAACATTCGTAATTACACCTGAATCATTAACAAGCATTCATCTAAAAGCACATATTTCTGAGTTTTTAAAAGAAAAATTACAGTTAAAACCAACATGGACTGTTGAAGCATTCTCTGAGCTAGAAAGCGTACGTATCAAAGAAATGGTAGGTGATGATGAAGTTATTCTAGCCCTTTCTGGCGGTGTTGATTCATCAGTAGTTGCTGCTTTATTACATAAAGCAATTGGACCTAAATTAACTTGTATTTTTGTAGATACAGGCTTGATGCGATTAAATGAAGGCGACCAAGTCATGGACATTTTCCATGAAAAAATGGGCGTGAATGTTATCCGTGTCAATGCTGAAGACCGTTATTTAACAGCATTAGCTGGTGTCGCTGATCCTGAACGTAAACGCAAGATTATTGGTGAATTATTCATTAAAATTTTCGAAGAAGAAGCACAAAAACTATCTCATGCTAAATGGTTGGCTCAAGGCACAATTTATCCTGATATTTTAGAATCAGGTGATCATCACGGTGCTGACAACGTCATCAAATCTCACCACAATGTGGGTGGATTACCAGAAGACATGCAATTTTCATTGATTGAACCTTTAAAATACTTATTCAAAAATGAAGTGCGTGAATTGGGCTTATCTTTAGGCTTGCCACATGAGCTTTTATATCGCCATCCGTTCCCAGGCCCAGGTTTAGGTGTTCGTATTTTAGGTGAAGTAAATAAAGAATATGCTGACATTTTACGTTTAGCAGATGACATCTTTGTAAATGGCTTACGTGAGCATAATTTATACAACAAAACATCTCAAGCTTTCGCAGTATTCTTACCTGTAAAATCTGTAGGTATTAAAGATCACAAAAGAACTTATGAATACACAATTGCATTAAGAGCTATTGAAACCATTGACTTCATGTCAGCAAGAGCTGCCCGTTTACCTTATGAATTTATTGAAGAGATTTCAGATAAAATCATCTTATCGATTCCAAAAGTAACACGTGTTGTTTATGACGTTTCAAACAAACCACCTGCAACAATTGAGTGGGAATAATAAAATAGTGTAATATGTCGAAAATGTATTATCACATAATCGATTTAGGAGAATGACATGCGTATCGTATTATTGGGTGCACCCGGCTCAGGAAAAGGGACTCAAGCAACCAATTTAGTCGAAAAATATGGAATCACTCACCTTTCAACAGGTGATATGTTGAGAAGTGAAGTTAGTGCTGGCTCACCACTAGGATTGGAAGCAAAAAAAATCATGGATGCTGGTCAGCTAGTTTCCGATGAAATCGTATTAGGTATGATCAAAAATCGTATTGAAACTTTAGATGGTGGTTTTTTATTAGATGGTTTTCCTCGTAACTTGAATCAAGCTGAAGCTTTAGATGAGTTGTTACAAAATCTTAATGAACCAGTGGATAAAGTTATCTACTTTGATGTTCCTTTTGAGATCATTAAAGAACGCTTACTATCTCGTGGTCGTTCAGATGATAATGAAGAAACCATTGAAAAAAGACGTAAAGTTTACGAATCAGAAACAACGCCTTTAATTAATTACTACACGAAACAAGGTAAATTAGTGACAATCGAAGGTGTTGGTGAAGTAAATGACATCAGCCAACGTATTTTTAAAGCATTAAGCTAATCATTAGCCTAAAATAAATGGAATGGCAGCTAACGCTGCCTTTTTTGTGACATGAATAAAAAAGAATCCATCATTACCATAGCTTGTATTATTTTTGTGGCAGCTTTTGCCTATTTTGGTCTCCCTATGTTTACACCAAGGATCGAAAACCAGACAAATGAGCTCTTTTGGGAAACATCTCTTTCTCCAAAAGAAGATATGAAAGTTTTTGGTTTAACACTAAACGAATCAACATTGCAAGATGCAATCATGACATTCGGCAATAGAGTGACCATCACAATTTATGAAACTGAAAATGGTGATCAAATCGAAGGCTATTTTCGTGAAACAAAAGCAGGCCCTTTCATCGGTAGAATGGCATTTACGCTAAAATATGATGATGATAATCTACAAACTATTAAAGAACAATTAGAGCCTGAAATTGCGCCTATGAGCCGGAATAAAAGCTACAAAATCACTTCAAATTTAAATGATTTCTTCTTACAGACACCTTTATTCAGCTTGGCATTTATTCCAACTCAAATCGTATTAACACCAGAAGATATTAAAATTCGCTTTGGTGAACCTGATTTAATTATGGAAGAAACAATCAATGATAAGAAAACAGGCATAATACATTACCTTTATCCTGAAAAAGGCATTGATATTTCTATAGATCAACAAAAAAGATCCATCATTCAATACATTTCACCACGTTATTTTGAGAAAAAAATTATTGAGCCGATAACAACCAAAAATTGATCTGAATCAAATAAATTTGACATCCAAAATAAAAATGGTAACTTATATGTAGCTTCTGAAAAAGAGATAACTAAAAAGCTCTTCAGCTGCTAGAGGCAAAATAACAAACATAGAGGATATGATAAAAGCCGCGATGAAAAAATCATCGCGGCTTTTACCACTTTAAAGCATTCAAATTTAATGATGCAAAAAATAGCGAGCATTAAATTCACTAATGCCCGCTATCTATTAAACAATACTTAGAAATATAACAACTCAACCCAAAGCTAATTGCTTTCGTTTGATGGAATATTCTCTAAAACTTGTTCTAAGCGATTAATCATCACATCAATATGATCCAATGTGATATTTAATGGTGGGAAAAATCGTACAACGTTATCCCCAGCGCCAACTAACAATAATCGATTATTGAACGCAGCATTCACAACATCAGATGCTTTAACTGCCTCTTCATCAAATTGAATACCTAGCAATAAGCCTTTACCACGAATTTCTTTAATAAAAGGAAATTTAACACGTAATAAATTCAATTTCTTTTGAATATATGAGCCACGCTCTTGTACAGAAGCTACAACGCCATGATCAACCAATTCAGTTAATACTGCATGAGCAATAGCACACACAAATGGATTACCACCATAAGTTGAACCATGATCACCAGGAATGATCACATCGTTGGCTTTTTCACGTGTTAAACATGCGCCAATTGGTACACCACCACCCAATGCTTTTGCAATCGTCACGACATCAGGAATAACATTCAATTGCTGATATGCGAATAAACTGCCCATACGACCCATTCCACATTGAATTTCATCGAATACTAACAATGCATTGAATTGATCGGCGAGTTCACGTAATGTTTTTAAAAACTCTGGCGTTGCTTCACGAATACCACTTTCACCTTGAATTGGCTCAATGAAAATCCCACAAAAATCTTCATTAACTAAAGCTTTAGCCATTTCAATATTATTAAACTCACATTCAACAACATCGCCCATCAAAGGTCTAAATTCTACTTGATACTTTTCTTGGCCTGTAATTGCCAAAGAGCCTGTACTTCGACCATGGAATGATTCTTTCATGTACAAAATTTTAGTTTTTGTCTTAGAAACTTTATGCCCATGTTTACGCACAACTTTAATGGCTAATTCATTCGCTTCTGTACCTGAATTACAAAAGAATACTTGTTGATGAAAGCTATTGCGGATCAACTTTTGCGCCAACAATGTCTGCATATCATTTTCGTATAAGTTAGAAATATGAAATAATTTCTCACTTTGCTCTTTAGCGGCTTGAACCATCGCAGGGTGCGAATGTCCTAAGCAGTTCACAGCAATTCCTGATACACAATCTATGTATTCATGGTTTTGATCGCTGTATAAAAATGGGCCTTTTCCACGAACAAATGTCACAGGAAAACGCTTATAAGCATTCATTAACATCAGTTATTTTCCTTTATCGATTCCTTGATCAATGTTCCTGCACCTTCTGCAGTAAAGATCTCTAATAAAATTGCATGTGGTGTTTTACCATTCAATATAATTACATTCTTAACACCACAATCAATTGCATCCAAACAAGTGCGCACTTTTGGCAACATTCCACCAGTAATCACTTCGTCTTTAATTAACTTCAAAACTTCTTCGTAATTTACTTCTTTCAACAAAGTAGATGGATCTCTGAAATTCATCATAATGCCATCGACATCCGTTAAGAAAAACAAACGAAATGCATTTAATTCAGCAGCGATCGCGCCAGCTACATAGTCAGCATTGATATTATAAGTATTACCATCTTCATCCATACCAATGGATGAAATGACAGGTATATAATTATCTTTTGTCATCACATTAATGATTTCAGGGTTAATTTTTTCTATTTCACCCACAAAACCTATATCAATCGATGTGCCATCTTTTTCAGCATATTTTTTACGTGCAGTAATTAAGCTGCCATCTTTACCACTTAAACCAATCGCCTTGCCACCTTGTCTTTGAATATCAGCAACAATGCCTTTATTGATCTTTGCAGACAATACCATCTCTGCCAACTCAACGGTATCTTCATCACTAACACGTAAACCTTCAATAAACTCTGTCGTTTTATTCACACGCTCAAGCAATGAGTTAATTTCAGGCCCACCTCCGTGAACAATCACAGGATGAATCCCAACATACTTCATTAAAACTACATCTTTGATGAATTCTTGACGAATCTCTTTATCCACCATTGCACTGCCACCATATTTAATGACAACAGTTTTTCCATGGTAACGACGAATAAATGGCAGAGCTTCAATTAAAACCTCTGCTTTTTCTTGATTAGTAACCATGACTTTCCTTATGTTCTATAATCTGCATTAATCTTGATGTAATCATAAGAGAGGTCACAACCCCAAGCCGTTGCAACTTCATCACCATTATGAAGATAAATCTCTATTTCAACTTTCTTTTCTGAGAAAATTTGTGACAACACGGAATCATCAAACTCAATACCTGCACCATTGGCAACGATTTGAATTTTGGCATCACCGCCTTTCACGTAAATTTCAATTTTATCCACAGCCAAATCAGCGGATGAATAACCAACTGCACATAAAATTCTACCCCAGTTAGCATCACCACCAAAAATCGCTGTTTTCACTAAACTTGAGCCAATGACTGATTTAGCAACTTTTCTTGCATCTTCAACAGTTTTAGCACCGAAGACATTTGTTTCGATCAATTTTGTAGCACCTTCGCCATCTTCAGCAATTTTCTTTGCCAATGTTTGGTTCACAAAACGCAATGCTTCAACAAATTCTGCATAACCCGCATCATTTTTTGATGAGATGATTGCATTACCAGCCTGACCATTTGCTAAAACAATTGCAGTATCATTTGTACTTGTATCACCATCAACTGAAACCATGTTATAGCTTTCATCAACGCTTGCTAAAAATGCTTCACGCAAAATCTCTTTTTCAATCGCAATGTCTGTCGTGATAAAGCCAAGCATGGTACCCATATTTGGGTGAATCATACCCGAACCTTTTGCAATTCCACCAATAGTGACTGTTTGACCTTGAATGTCTAATTCAACCGCTATATTTTTTTCAGTCAAATCAGTAGTCATAATTGCTCTTGTTGCTAAATCACTCTCTCTTGAAAGAGCATCTGCGACTTTATCAATACCAACATTAATTTTTTCCATTGGCAGCTGAACACCAATAATGCCTGTAGATGCTACCAACACTTGATTTTGCTGCAAACCTAATCGCCCTGCCACTAACTTACACATACTTTCAGCATTGCGATAACCTTCATCCCCAGTACAAGCATTCGCATTACCACTATTAACGATAATTGCTTGAACATTATCTGATTTAACATGTAATTCAGACAATGCGACAGGCGCTGCTCTTACAAGATTTCGTGTAAAAGCGCCTGCGGCAACTGCTGGATATTCAGAATAAATTAAAGCCATGTCATAATTACCACTTGCTTTAATGCTAGCTTTAACACCTGCTGCTAAAAAACCTTTAGCAGATGTTACATTTCCATTCTCAATGATTTTCATAGTGATTCCGTTTTAATAATCCATTTAGATATACATCGAAAGCTGATTAATGCCGGTTGTTTCTTTAAAACCAAACATCAAGTTCATGCATTGCACCGCTTGTCCACTCGCACCTTTGATCAAGTTATCAATCGCTGAAACGACAATAACTTTTTTACGCTTTTCATCCACACGAATGCCCACTTCACATAAGTTACTATTTTTAACATGTGAAATTTGTGGCAATTCATTCACTACGCGCACAAAAGGCTCGTCTTTATACATAGCAATGTAATGCTGATAAATTTCAGCTTCAGTCATTGCTTCTGAAAGATCGAGATAGATGGTGGATAAAATACCACGGTTAATCGGCAATAAATGCGGTGTGAATGTAACATCAACTGATTGATCTAACAGCTTAGACATCTCTTGTTCAATTTCTGGTGTATGTCGATGAGAGAATAAACCATAAGCTTTGAAATTTTCATTCAATTCAGCAAATAATAATTCGACTTTTTCACTTCTCCCTGCGCCACTCACACCAGATTTAGAATCAACGATCACAGATGGTTTCACTAACCCAGTTCTTAATAATGGCGCTGCACCTAAAATAGCAGAAGTCGGATAACAACCCGGACATGCAACAATGTTTGCAGTTTTAATTTTCTCACGATACAACTCGGGCATACCATAAACTGCTTGTTGATTTAAAGCTGGATCATCATGCTTAGTTTTATACCATTTCTCAAATACTTCCTCGTTATCGAAACGGAAGTCAGCACCTAAATCAATCACTTTGACATTTGCATCAACCGCTTTCTTTGCCAAGGGCTCGGATAATCCATGAGGCAATGCCAAAAATAATAAATCAATCGATGGTAATCGCTCTTCCACCTGCTCTAAATTAATTAATCGCTTATCAAAAAATGTATCGTAGCTTCGGTAAACTTCCGAAAATTGTTTTGCACTGTGGCTGTGTGAAGCAACAAAATTAATTACAACATTAGGGTGTTGATGCAATAACCAAACCAATTGTTGCCCAGCATAACCTGTAGCACCAATAATTCCGACTGAAATAGTATTCTGTGACATGTTTTCCTCCTTGAGCAAGATAATGTAGCAAGGATTATCAGGTTTAAGAATAGCTAAACGAACTTTTTTAAATAAAAATAAAATAAAAAGTGTTATATGATAAAAATTCATTTTTTATAGGGACAGAAATATGACTAGAAAAATCATTCTGCCATTACTCCTACTGACAAATCTGAGTCATTCACTAGATTTACCCGAAGAAATGATTTTGGAATACAGTGGTCCTTATGGCATACCTGCCAAATTAACATTCAATCATGATCACAAAAACTATACCATTGATACTAACGTCGCAATTCCATTTAAAAATATGCGTTTTAAAACTAAGGGAATCATTAAAAATAATCAGTTATTGCCAACTGAATATACGGTATATCGTGGTAATAAAGCTTATTCTTCTGCATCATTTAACTATAATGACCAAAAAATTACTTATGGCAAATTGCCAGAGCGCAAAAATGGCCAATTAAAAAGTAATACCCAAGATTTATTCACAGTTGCATGGCAAATGAGCATTAATAACGGATTACCACTCAAAAATACGCATGCAACAGATGGAAAACGTGTTTATGAGTTGCCTACTTTACGTCAAGTTAATAATATTCAACACAAAATTAATAATAAAAAAGAGAATTCTTTATATTTCAAAGGTGGTGAGAATGATCGCCAACTTGAAGTTGGTTTAGCTACAAATCTACATTATGTACCTTCTGTAATTGTTTATTATGATAAAGGCAAGAGATATGAACTCACATTAAAACGTCTTTCCACGAAAGTTAAAACATAATATTTAAATATTTTCACAAAAGTGTTGACATTATTTTCTATGCTTATATAATGCCAATCCTTAATTCCTCGATAGCTCAGTTGGTAGTAGCACTTGACTGTTAATCAAGGGGTCCCTGGTTCGAGCCCAGGTCGAGGAGCCAATTTTCAAGCCTAGCATAGCTAGGTTTTTTTTTGCCTAAAATTTAAAATACAAAACAGCTATAAGTTGTACTAAACTTACCCAGTCTTTCTAATATTATTGTTGATAAATTCATGTTTATTAAAAAACTTTTTAGTACCACAATTATTGCGATATCAATGCTTCATTTCTCTTACAGCGAAGATATACATGACATAACGATTGGATACAGTGATAGCTTAGAAACTACAAAAGAAGCAACAAATTTAATATGTTATGGCTTTGAGGCAGATCACCCAAACAACCACTGCTCTTCTAAATTCATAGATTCTGAAGTGATGTGGGATGCCCTAATGAACAATGAGATACAAGTGGCATTTATGTCTGAGGAAGTTCTATTAGCGAATAAGAAGAAAAGAAAGCAGCCTATTGTTGTCATGCCGATCTATCAACAGTATTTAATTCTTATAGGCAGCAATGATTTATCCCTAGATACCATTCGGAGCTTTCAAGATCGCACAATTGGCGTCACAGATTGGGCATCCAAAGAATATCGCGCCAAACCTTTAAGTTCAGCGCTCGGCTTAAAAGAACAAGACATTTATTTTCCAATTTCACAAACACGAGAATTACTTGCTAGTCAATTTTGTACATTTGCACTCGATGGTGTAATGATCATGTCTCATCCATCAAGCCCATTAGCAAGAGAATTGACCACAAGTTGTGATGGCAAAATTCTGTCATTCAATGATGATCAAATTCAAAAAATCTTAAAAAGCAGTTTAGGGCTATATGAAGCAACGATACCTAAAGAGATGTATTGGCGTGTAGATGAAGATATAAAAACATTTAAATCTAGAATTTTTTTAGTCATTAATCCTGATGAGCAAGTCGCCGAAAGCTTTCTCAATAGTTTGAATCATATCCGAGATGAAATTAATTTAGTCACAGTGCGCACCAACATCACACTAGAATCAATCTTAGAAACTTATGACATTAATCCTGTCAAAATTCATCCTAAAGGACAAGAATTGATTGATCAATTGAGAGAAGATGCGACAACAAAACTGCAAAACACTTTGTATTCTAACGAACCGATTGCTCAATCGTCTGAAGAATCTTCGGTCGAAAATCTCTTTCTTCTACACTGATCGGTATAAGATTACTTTCACTGCGCAGCCAAGTGCGTTGTCTTTTTGCGTACTGGCGCGTTGCGATAATTGCTCTCACAATCGCCTCATCTTTTGTCATCAAACCATCCAAATAATCCCAAATCTGGCGATACCCAACAGCTCGCTGTGAAGGATAATCACCATCTAATTCTGGATATTTTTCTTTCAAAAATTTCACTTCATCAATAAAACCATCTGCAATCATTTGATGAAAGCGTGTTTCCATAGACTGATTAGCCTTTTGAATATCCTGATATGTTAAAGCAAACTTTAAATATGGATACGGTAATGCTTCTTTAGCAGGCATCTTCCAAAAATCATTTAAAGTTTGCCCTGAGCTCAACACAACTTCTAGAGCCCTCAAAATGCGCTGAGTATCAGCAGGTGCTAATCGCTCAGCACTCTCAGGATCTAATAGCTGCAATTCTCGATACAGTGGCTCTATACCTTCTTTGTGATGACGCTCAATCACTTGCTGTCTAATCTCAGATTTAACTTCCGGAATGGGCGAAATGCCTTCAATCAATGCTTTCATATACAAAAATGTACCGCCAACAATGACAGGCATCTTTTCTAAAGATCTTGCCTTCTCAATTTCATTTCTCGCATCTTGCCTAAATTGTTCAGCAGAGTATCTCTCCATCGGTGAAATGATATCCACAAGAGCATGTGGATAACTTGTGAGTATCTCTTTATTGGGTTTGGCTGTACCAATGTCCATATCTTTATAAATCAATGCAGAATCACATGAAATTAAATGACATGGAAAACGATCGGCTAAATAGAGTGCTGTATCTGTTTTGCCAGAGGCCGTTGGCCCCATCAAGAAAATAACTGGAAAATTTGGCATAATATCAATCTTAGTTATACAGCCGAATCACCAAGCTGTATCATTCTTCCTTTAACAATAAATTGGTTATATTATCTCTCATGGCTCGCTACTGGACAACTCTTAAAGATTTACAAAATGCAAACTTCATTAATAACGTGGATGATTTATCCACAGTGGCGGACCATTTTCAAATCAGAGTTTCACCATCCATTCAAAAGATCATGCAAAATGATGAAAATGATCCACTTTATCAGCAATTTATTCCCTCTATTCAAGAGTCAATTATTTTAGATGATGAAGTCAGCGATCCAATTGGCGATATACCATATACACCAATCACAGGCATTGTTCATCGATACAAAGATCGTGCCTTATTGAAAGTGACTCAATTATGCGCCGTATATTGCCGCTTTTGTTTCCGTAAAGAGATGATTGGTCAATATGGTGAATCTTTAGGAAAATCAGAACTAGATGATGCTTTTGGATATATTAATAATCATCCTGAGCTCTGGGAAATCATTTTAACAGGTGGTGACCCATTGATATTATCGGTGAATCGATTGGAATACATATTGCAAAACCTCGCAATTGTTCCGCATCTACAAAACATCAGAATTCATACTCGAATTCCTGTCGTCTCACCTGAAATGATCACTGATGACATGATGACATTATTTGAAAAAATCCAGGAAATGGGTAAATCAATCACCATAGTGATTCATGCAAATCACGCCAATGAATTAACAGATGAAGTCGCTGTAACTATGAAACGCTTACAACGATCTGGCGTTATGCTGATTTCACAATCTGTCATGCTTAAAGGCATTAATGATAATTTCACAACACTCAAAGAACTCATGCGCAGATTCATCGCAATCGGTATAAAGCCCTATTACTTACATCAATTGGATTTTGCACGCGGCACAAGTCATTTTCGAGTCAAAGAAGAAGATGCCGTTGCTTTAATTCGTGAACTGCGCGCAAAACTTTCTGGGATTTGCGTGCCTGTGCTCATTCAAGAAATACCACACGGCAAAAAACCGTTATTCTAAGCCAAAATTTGATTTAAGATCGAACGCGCTTCCGCAGATATTTTTTGGTAATGGAAAATTCGCTTAAATGTTGTTCCACCACATTGATGCCATAAAATTCCTGAACGGATGCCAGATAAAAGCAAAGCTCGGATCAATGAAGCATTGCGCTCACTACTTAAAAATGATTGATCCGTACCTTTGACATAAATTCTTGGTGTTAACTTACTGATGGTTTGCGTATAAAGATCGGCCAACGCCATTTGAATATTTTCATGCATCATTGGAAAGTGCACTAAACGACCTTTAATATTTTCTATTCCGCTTCCCATAATATTTAAATAATGTTCTTCTTTACGCAATCTTTTTTGTAACACCAACATAGAATTAAAGTAAGTCACAACTTCTTTTGAGAGTCTATCAGCACTCGATAATGCCGTTAGTCCTAAAACAAGATGATGCAAGCCATCATAAACTGCTGATAAATTTTGAGGATCAGTCTCAAAAATACTATTGATAAGCCCTTTAGCATCAGCTTCTGAATATTCCTGCAATCTTGCAAAACGATCCACTAAAATTGCACTCTGCATCACAGCTGCCAAAGCAATGGTTTGTCCTCTTAAATCATTTGTCATACACTACCTAAAAAATTTTTATCAATGATTAATACCATACATTATGACATAGGAAAATATGGATAGTTATCAATCTCTCTCTGCAAAAGTTTATAATTTTGACAAACCTGTTGGCAAAAGCTTTGGTGATATTGAATATTATCAATCTCGCATACCCAATAAAACCTGTAAAATCTTAGAACCTGCTGTTGGTACTGGAAGAATAATGATTCCGCTATTACAACAGTCATACAATATTCAAGGCTTTGATTTATCGAATTAAATGCTTAGATATTGTGAAGAAAATTTACAATCAGCCAATCTACCCACTCACATTATTAAACAATCTAGTTTCACAAATTTCCATTACGATGAAACTTTTGATGCCATCATCATTCCTTCTGGCACTTTTTTATTAATGACAGATTACTCTGAAATCAAACTAGCACTTCAGAAATTTCATACTGCGCTCAGCCACAATGGCAAACTCATCTTTGACCTATTTTTCCAACATAACTTTCAATTAGGCAGAACAAATATTAAAAGCTTTAGATTGTCAGATATTGAAAAAATTACGCTCACAATGACAGAAAGTGAAATAGATTATGCCAACCAAGTTGCAACATACATTCACCGCTATGAACATTGGAAGAACAATCAATTAAAAGAAACTGAACTCGAAACATTTCGCTTAAAATGGCTTGGAATTAAAGAAATTCAATTACTCTTGGAAAATGCTGGGTTCACAGAAATTACAATTTCAGCAGATTACCAATATAAAAAATCTGTCACTAATGGGACAGAAATTTTTACAGTGGAAGCCATCAAAAGTCATTAATGAATGGTTTCATTGGTTTTAATATAATTTTCTGTCGGTTTTATATCTAAACCGACTTCTTCACGACTCACCAACTCCATTTTAATTGCACTATCATCATTAAAAGCAACAGCTTGTCCTTGAATGCCATATTCATCGCTTAAAATACCGATGAATTTTGCGGCTTCATTAATTACCTGATGCGCATATAAATGCCCTGAGCTGTTTTTCAATGTACCAAGCGATTTCAATGATTCAAGATCAATGAGCAGTGTGAATAATAACTCATTCATTTGAGCCATATTGCGCTCACAACTTTGCCTTTCTATGCCTTCAGATAACATATATTCAGGTACTTTTCTCAACACAATGTCTAACATTTCTGTTAGCTTTACTTGAAATACAGGATCGGCCATTTGAAGAAAAACATCTGCTTTTTTAGGTGTGGGAATAAAATTGACGCCCTCTTCACCTAAAAATACAAAAATTCCAATCGGATTTTCAGCATTATAAAGTGCCAGTAACTCTGATGACTCTTCCTTTAAGGCTTGGCATATTGCCTCGTGATCAATGATGTAACAAGCCCCTAAATTTTTAAGCACTCTCGAAATATTTTTATTATTTTGCATATGTGCTCCTTATCATCGACGGATAAGAACCATCATATTCAATTATCGATAAAACGCAATGGATGTGAAATTTTTATCTCATCATCAGTAATAGTCGTGCCATAGACCAAGACTTTAACGCCATTTTTAAGCACTTCTTTAAAAGTTGCTGAGTAAATAGGGTCGATCTCATTCGCTAAGCGTACACCTTCTATCCCCGTTAGATTCACGCAATACAAAATGTAAGCCTCAATATTATCTGATTGGATATTGGATAACTCGCGTAAATGCTTTGATCCTCTGGCCGTTACCGCATCAGGAAATGCAGCAATGTCAGTTCCTTCGAAGCCCAGAGTTACGCTTTTTACTTCTAAATAAACCATGCGATTTGGATACTCTAAATAAAAATCTATTTTAGAATTTTCTTCGCCATATTTAACTTCACGCCTGAGTTTAATAAAACCACTCAATTCAGGGATCATATCTGATTGCAATGCTTCTTCCACCAAAGAATTCGCTAAATGTGTATTAATACAAGCGATTCGTCCTTGTGGTGTTTCAGATAACGTCCAACTGCCTTTCGTTTTACGCTTAGGATCAGTCGATGGTTCATACCAAATAGCGCCACCATCAACAAAGCAGTTTTTCATTGAACCAGTATTCGCACAATGTATGGTAATTTCTTCACCATTGTCAGTCACTATATCAGCCAAAAAGCGCTTATAGCGCTTTTTTAGTATAGCTTTTTGAAGAGAGGCTAATTTCATATTGCTTGATTAAAACACTCTTTTTGCTTTTCAATAATTTGATGAATGCTTTGTTTCGCAAACTTCAACATCTGCGCAAATTCTTCCTCAGTAAATGCAGCTTCTTCTGCTGTTGCTTGAATCTCAATAAAGCGACCTTCCGCATTCATCACAACATTCATATCTGTTTCTGCTTCAGAATCTTCTAAATATTCTAAATCAGAAATAACATTACCTTTGTAAACACCAACAGAGATAGCAGCAATATTAGAAATAATAGGATTTTCCTTCAAAGCACCAGAAGCCATTAATTTAGCAATTGCAATTTGCAATGCCAAAAAACTACCAGAAATAGCCGTTGTGCGTGTTCCACCATCTGCTTGGATCACATCACAATCGATCATCAAAGTATTTTCACCTAATTTATCTAAATTCACAGCAGCACGCAATGAACGACCAATCAAACGCTGTATCTCTTGAGTACGGCCGGATTGCTTACCTTTTGCAGCTTCACGTTGCATTCTTGAATGCGTTGAACGTGGCAACATACCATACTCAGCAGTAATCCATCCTCTACCTTCACCACGCATAAAAGGAGGTACTTTATTCTCAAATGACACTGTGCATAAAACTTTAGTTTCACCAAAACATGCCAAAACAGAACCTTCTGCATGTTTTGTATAGTGAGGAATAAATTCGATTTTACGCATTTCATCAAATGCACGTTCAGATGGACGCATGAGATACCCTTATTTTTGAGATGAAGAAAGACTGGTCATAATTATAGTAATTTATGACAATGTGGTATTTGTAAACCAATCTTTTTTTAAATTATAGCAATTCGCTACTATTAACGACCACGGAACACAATACGTGCTTTACTTAAATCGTAAGGTGTTAATTCAACACGCACTTTATCGCCCGTCAAAATACGGATAAAGTTTTTACGCATTTTTCCAGAAAGATGCGCAGTCACAACGTGACCATTTTCTAATTCTACTTTAAATGTTGTATAAGGTAAGGTTTCAATAACCGTTCCTTCCATTTCAATATGATCTTCTTTAGACATAATTTCCCATTCGTAAAGATTTCAATAAAAAAAGCCTTAAGATGATCTTAAGGCTAAATTTGGTCGGGATAGCAGGATTTGAACCTACGACCCCTTGCACCCCATGCAAGTGCGCTACCAGACTGCGCCATACCCCGTTTCGAGCGAGTATTATACAGTTTTTACGCAGTTTTGCAATTAAGTCCTATTTTGCTTCTACAAACATTGGCTCGGCAACAGGCTGATTAATTGTATCTTCATGCAAGCCACCACCTAATGCTGTATACAATGAAATTCCATTTAAAATCTGCTCTTGATACGTGCTTAACAAGCCTGTTCTCGCTTGGAAATGTGAGCGTTGTGCATCTAATACGTTCAAATAACTTGCAATACCATTATCATATAATAACTGAGCTAATTTTAAACTTTCTCTCGTTGCAGAAACTAATTTCAATTGAGAGTTCAACTGACTTTGTAATGGTTTGACTGATTGTAAACCATTAGCAACATTCATAAATGCTGTTTGAATCGCACCTTCATATGCTGCAATACTAGATTCTTTACGAACTACAGAAATATCATAAGCAGACTTGATTTTACCCCAGTTAAAAATTGGGATAGAAATTGATGGTGCAAAGCTCCATGTCTGTGTTGGCCCTTTAAATAAATCTGAAAATTCCGTTGCCACAGAACCCACTGTAGATGTCAAATTTACGCTAGGAAAGAACGCCGCTCTTGCTGCACCTATATTGGCATTTGCAGCAATCAATTGATATTCAGCCGCCATAACATCAGGATGCGCTAGTAATACTTCCGACGGCAAACCTGCTGGCAACTTACCTAGAATTTTTTGGCTACTGATTGCATAACCTTTAGATCTTGGCTGAATCGTATCACCCACCACTAAATTTAAAGCATTATTCAACTGTAATACGGCACGCTCTGCTGTAGCAACAGCAACTTGTGATGAATACCATTGTGCTTCTGCTTGAGCCAAATCAAGATCATTGGCAATGCCCGCTTCAACTTGTTGTTTTACTAACTGATAAGAATCATTGTATGTACGAGCCGTAATGCGCGCCAAATTCAACTGCTCTTGTGCTGTTGTTAATTGAATATAGCTTCTGGCAACTTGTGCCACTAAAGCAATATGCGCACTTTTTTCACCTTCAACCGTTGCTAAATATTGTGCTTTAGCTGCATCACTTAAAGAAGCATATTTACCAAAGAAGTCTAATTCAAATGATGATATACCACCACCAACTTGATAGCCTTTTGTATAATTTGGCAATCCTGTGAGCGGATTAGTTGCTTGTCTAGAATGTGTATAACCACCTTGTGCATTCACGCCAGGCAAACGATCACTAATCGTAATACCATATGCCAAACGCGCTTGTTCCACATCCAACATTGCAACTCTTAATTCTCTGTTATTACTTAATGCTGCAGCAATGTATTCTTGTAAACGAGGATCTTTAAAGTATTGCTTCCAACCTATTTCTGCTGCTTTAACTTTTAAATTAGCTACCTTAGCCGGATCACCTGGAAAGCTGTTTTCAACAGGTAATGGCGGACGCTGGTAATCAGGTGCCAAAGAACAAGCACTTAAAACTGCTGCCAATACCACATAAAGAGGTAATTTTTTCATAAAGTTTTTAACTCCAAAGTTAAAATTTAAACCAATATAGCCTTATTATTGCCATATTTAGTAATAACGAGACGAAAATAAAATAGCAAGTTTACATTAATTCGACAACCTTGTTGTCAAAAATTTTAGTAACTAAAATCTCGAGGATCAAAACTTACTGCGATTCCTTCTTTCACCAATTTATTCACTGCATGTTGGTTATCAGGCATTTTGATTCTCTTTGTCTTCATTACCGCTGCTTTTACTGAATCATCCAAAGGCTGATAACCACTATACTTAGATTTAGCATCATCTATTTTAGTGATATTCCCTTGTTGATCAACATAAAAAACAATGACAACGGTTAAACCTTCTGAGCCAATCGCTGGCGCCCAGTTATTATAAAGAGCTTGCTGCATCGCACCGACAAAACTGCCATTACTCAAATATGCATTCGCAATCCGATCATTTTCAGCTGCCTCTGCTTTAGCTTTAGCATCAGCCGCGGCCTTTGCTTTCGCTTCTGCCTCAGCTTTGGCTTTTGCCTCTGCAGCTTTTTTTGCTTCTTCTGCTTTACGCTTTTCTTCAGCAGCTTTCTTATCAGCGGCAGCTTTTTCTTTAGCTTTTTGATCAGCTTCTGCTTTAGCTTTAGCATCAGCTGCTGCTTTAGTTTCTTGCTGTTTTTTCTCTTCAGCTATTTTTTGCTGGCGAATTTCTTCATCTTTCTTCTTTTTTTCTTCTTCTTGCTTTTTCTTCAAAGCAATTTCATTCAAGCGCTTCTTCTCAGCAGCGTCGGCTTCAGCCTTTTTACGTGCTTCTTCAGCTTTACGTTTGGCCTCTGCTTCTGCTTGTTTTTTAGCTTCATCAGCTTTACGCTTAGCTTCTGCTTTACGTTTTTCATCTGCTATACGATTGACTTCATTTTCAACTTGTTTTTCATCAATACGCTCTGAAGCAATAGGCTTAGCCATTACAGGCTGATCAGACTGAACATCACCAGCTGATGAAAATAGAGAAAATGAATCTTGCTTTTCATAAATAAAATAAGCCAACCCTAATAGCATGAAAAACGTTATCGTACCGCTAACAATATTGGCCATTAATGATCTAGGACGTATATTCATCTTTACCCATCCGTAGGAGAAGTCATCAATTGAACATTCTGCTGTGTTACTGATTGCAATAAACTCATAGCATCAATCACCTTACCATAAGGTGCTTCTTTATCACCTTTTACCAAGGCTTGAATGCTAGGGTTTTCCGAAAAAACTTTAGAAGCAAGTTCGACAATACTTTCTTCTGGCAATGGACTATTAGGATCTTCTGCATGATTAAAGAAAAATTCGCCTGCACTATTAATAGAAATCACCAGCATCACATCATCATTTTCTGCAGCAATTGCTGTGCTTGACTCTGCTTTTGGTGGATCTACATCTATCCCAACAGAAATTGTTGTCGCGGTTACCATGAAGATAGTGAGCAAAACAAACATAACATCCACGTACGGAACGATGTTCATCTCTGCCTGCAAGCCTTTACCGCCTTTTCTACGTGAACGACGCATTATTGCGCTCCATCTTTACGAAGTTGTAATTGCATTTGCCCATATTGACGCGCCAAAATATTCGCAAACTCTTCAATGAACACATCATAATGATCAGAAATTTTCTGAATTGTATTCACAAATGAGTTATATATCATGACTGCAGGAATCGCCACCAATAAACCCAATGCAGTTGCTATCAATGCTTCAGCAATGCCAGGCGCAACTTGTGACAAAGTTACTTGTTTCACTGCACCCAATGCAATAAATGAATTCATTACACCAATAACTGTACCAAATAAACCAAAATATGGCGCAACAGAACCTGAAGTTGCTAACCATGATAATGATTTATGCAATACATTTTCTTCTCTTTGTGCACTCGCTTCCATTGCACGACGAATATTTTCCACAACAAACTCAGGAGAGAAGATTGGTGTTGTACGCAAACGATTAAATTCATGAAAACCAGAAACAAATATATATTCTAAACCTTCAGTATATTTTTTCTGACTCGCCACATTATATAATTCTTGTATATCTGTACCTGACCAGAATTTGCTTTCAAACTTCTTGGCATCATTCAAAGCAAGTTTTAATAAAATCCATTTTTTCCAAGCAATAAACACAACTGAAATTAACATCAAAACAAGCAATAACATTACAAATTGTACGATGATGTTGGCTTCAAGAACTAGTGACCAGATACTGAGCTGTGAATGTGAGTTCATGATTTTTCCTATGACTATGAAAATAATGGGGGTAAAGGGATTGGACGACGAGTTTCAGTATTTAAACAGACCAATTCAACAAGTCCTGATACCAATAATTCATCATCTCTATATATTAGTTGCTGAAAATAAACGCGCATTCCTGTGAGCTTTTGAATGTTTGTTTCAACGATTAAATCATCACATAAATGCGCTGGCTTTTTATAATCAACCTGAATGCTTTTCACAACAAACATCTTCTGTTCAGATTGTGCATAGTGGTTTAGATTAATGCCTTGCGCAAACATCCATTCAGTTCGAGCGCGCTCCATAAAATTTAAATATGTTGAATGATAAACAACACCACCTGCATCTGTGTCTTCATAGTAAACACGAATCGGTAAGCGAAAGCTTGCATTTCGTTCATCCATTATGATCATGTTCCATCTAAATATTAGCCAAATAAAGCGCGCATTATAACAGTCGAATTGTAAATTTTTTCATTCATTATTTTTATTTTTCAAGCAAAAAAAAACCTAGCTACGCTAGGTTTCTTAATTTGGCTCCTCGACCTGGGCTCGAACCAGGGACCCCTTGATTAACAGTCAAGTGCTACTACCAACTGAGCTATCGAGGAATTAAGGATTTGCATTATATAGGCTTCAGATTAGATGTCAACACTATTGGTGATTAATTTTTGATCATCAATCAATTTAACTTCTAAGCGATCTAAAACTTTTCCATCATAAGGCAAAACTTTAAACTTATAATTATCAATAACAACTTCTTCATCAACATTCGGCAAAAAACCAAACTCAGTCATGACTAAGCCACTCATTGTTTCAACTTCATCATTATCGAACTGTGCTTTGAACCTTTCGTTAAATTCATCCAAAGACATTTTGCCATCAATAATGTAATGATTTTTATCCACTTGCTCCACTTCAGGCTCATCTTCAGTTGCCAATGCATCATGCTCATCATCAATTTCGCCAACAATTTGCTCTAAGATATCTTCAATCGTAATCAAGCCTGATACAGCACCATATTCATCAACCACTAATGCTAAATGTGAATGGCGCTCACGGAACTCATTCAACTGAGCAATGACATATTTACCCTCAGGAACATAATCCACATGTCTTAATAAACTAGCAATTTCAATCGATGGATCTTGCATGACCTTCAAAAGATCTTTCGTCAAAAGCACGCCTTGAACTTCTTCATGATCATCTGCCAAAACCGGAATACGTGAGTGGCCTGATTGAATAATTTTTGCTAATGACTCATTAAATGGATCATCAATCGCTATAGAAGTCATATGTGCTCTTGGCACCATAATATCTCTAACAGTGAGCTCTTGAGAAGATAAGACTGAGCGAATCATTCCAACCACACCCGGATCGATTTCACCTGCTTTTTGTAATATTGATAACTCAGTATTCCAATTGTTTAACGTGACGTTTTTGCGTTCTAATCCAAATCGAGATAACCAACTCTTTCGGCTCGGCGAAGGATCGTCTGACATAATTTTTATTTTTTCCTCAAAATGATAAAATCACATAAATTTAAATGAATTTTTCTAAAAAGCTAAAGTTTTAAATGCCTTTTCTTTTTAAACTAGTCTAGTATAGCAAGCAATTATTCCGAGCAAAACTAATTCAACAAACTCACAGTGTAACCATGAAATTTACCCTAAAAAAAAGAACATTTGGATCAAGAATTAATGCAGCATTGCGTTATTTTTTGCGCCTCGTAATTTATATGATTGTTGGTGGAGCATTTTTAATGATCCCCATTTTCTTCTATTTTTTGATCAAAACCAATCAAGAACTCGGAACTCAGTTTGAAGACCGAAGTTGGTCTATTCCTGCGCGCGTTTATGCAAGACCACTTGAATTGTATGTTGATAAGCCTATTAAAAAAGAAGATTTAATTTTAGAGTTGGAAATGCTCAACTATAAAAAAACAAACAATCTCAACCAACCTGGCACATACAGAGAACAAGAGAATACGATTAATATCTATCTCAAAGAATTTACTTATAGTGATGGATTGAGCCCTGCTCAAAAAATCCAAGTTTCAATCAGTAAAAATAAAGTCACAGACCTAAAAGGGCAAGACAACGAACCACTTAGCCTGATTCGCGTTGAACCTTTACACATTGCCTCTATTTATCCTGTGCATAATGAAGACCGTATTTTATTAAAACGTGAAGAAATACCGCAATTACTTGTGGATACTTTACTAGCCATGGAAGATCGTCAATTTTACGATCATATGGGTGTCAACCCTAAAGCCATTATGCGCGCGATGATTGCAAACCTTAAAGCAGGTAAAAATGTTCAAGGTGGCTCAACATTGACACAACAGCTAGTTAAAAACTATTTTTTAACCCCAGCACAAACTTACGAGCGAAAAATTCAAGAAATGTTCTATGCATTAATTATCGATTGGCGCTATCCAAAAGATGATGTACTAGAAGCATATATGAATGAAATTTATCTTGGACAAGATGGATCTCGTGCAATTCACGGTTTTGGTTTAGCAAGCGAATTCTTTTTTGGCAAACCAGTGAGTGAATTAAGCATTAATAACATTGCAACATTAGTCGGGATTATTCCAAGTCCATCTGCGTACAATCCTAGAAATCATCCTAAAACAGCATTAAATCGTAGAAATTTAGTGTTAGATGTGATGGCAAGTCAAAACTTATTATCAGAAGCTGAAGTTGAAAGTTTAAAACAAGAGCCTTTAGATGTATTAAAGACTGCACCATCAGGCATTACAAAATATCCTGCCTTCATTGATTTAGTCGCAAAACAGATCAAAGAACTTTATGCAAATGATGATTTAACGAGAGATGGTTTAAAAGTTTTCACAACCTTAGACCCTATCGTACAAACTTATGCTGAAAAAGCAGTGATTGAAACATTACCAGCGATTGAAAAAACACGTGGTGTTAAAAATATTCAAGCCGCAATCATCATCACACAAAATAATACTGGTGAGGTAGAAGCTTTAGTTGGGGATCGCCAAGTACGCCAAGCTGGCTTTAACCGTGCTTTAAGCGCTAAACGCCAAATAGGCTCGCTCATTAAACCTTTCATCTATTTACGTGCTTTAGAGGAACCTCAGCGTTTTTCTTTAGCAACCTTGCTGGATGATCAAACACCATTCGAAATGAACTCCGGCGGCAAAAAATGGGCGCCAAACAACTATGATCGTAGATTACATGGATGGATACCACTCATCACATCACTGACAAAATCATATAACATCCCAACGATTCGTCTTGGTTTAGATGTGGGTGTAGACAACGTCATTGATACATTATATCGCCTTGGATTAAAACAAAATGAATACAATCTACCAGCTGTACCTGCATCTCTCTTAGGCGCGATAGACATTACAGTGTTTGATGTGACACAAATGTATTCAACTTTTGCAAACGATGGTTATTTTATTCCGCTACGATCGATCCGCGAAGTTACACAACATGATGGTACAATCTTGGCACAAAACGTTGTTGAACCTAAGCAAGTGATCTTTCAAGGCCCTAACTTTCTCATCACAAAGGCAATGCAAAATGTTATCGATGCTGGAACAGGCGGTGGCATTCGTCGTGCAGGACTTAAAACACGTATTGCAGGTAAAACAGGCACAACCAACAACTATCGTGATAGTTGGTTCGCTGGCTTCACAGGTGATCGCACAGCTGTAGCATGGGTCGGTAAAGATGACAACACTCCTGTCGGCCGCGTAGGCGGTTCAGCAGGTGGGTTACCTTTGTGGGCAGCTGCAATGGGCAGTCTAATTTTAGAAGATGTGAGCAATACACCTCCAAAAGATATTGTTAATGTTCGTATTAATTTATCAACAGGCTTACCACCACCGAACTATGCTTGTCCTGGCGCTCAAATAGTGTCTTTACCATTCATCAAAGGTTATCAGCCAACCTATCCTGGTGATTGTGAATTCTATCCTCCAGAGACAGATTTTGATTTTGACAATAATTTCGAACCTTTTAATTTCGATGATTTTCAATAACTGACATTACTCATAGAATCTATCTACTCGTTTGATAGATTTTATGCTAAATTAGCACCACAGATTTTTATATCTAACCAAACTTTTAACATATCGTTATATGGGAATAATTCATAGTGAGAACTACAACATTTCTAATACTAACCCTACTTGTCATTAGCGGATGTACTTCCCGCACTGATGGCGGCGCGAGAGTTCGTCCTTTAGCTAATCAACCTGATTCTTCAGGTCCTATTGCTAGTGGTATTCCACTAGATGATGGATCTTATAACAATCAAAGTAATGCCAATCCTTATGGTCAAGCACCAGCGGGGCAAGTACAATTTCCAAGCTATTCTAATCAACCCGTAGAATTTCCTGCAAGTAATACAGCACCAACGAATACAGGCAATTCCTCTGGCTTTAATAACACATTCCCGGACCAAGGAGTGCAATCTACACCTACAGCACCAACATATACACCACCTGCAGCAACATACACTCCTCCTAGTGCACCAATGATCCCAGGTCAAACAACAAAAACTGAACCTGCTCAGACAAATGCTGGATATAAACCTTCACAAAACCAAACAGGTGCAGTGCAAACTTTATTAAATGAAGCAAATGCTGCTGTTAAAGCTAATCAATTAGAAAAAGCTGCAACAGCATTAAATCGCGCAGTTAGATTAGAACCTAATAACGCAAGCATTTGGTATGACCTTGCACAGATTCGCTTACATCAAGGTAAGCATGAACAGTCTGAGCAATTGGCGAAAAAATCTATTGATTTTGCTAAAGGCAACCAAGATCTTGTGAATAAGAATTGGCGCGTAATTTCTGCGGCTCGTAAAGCTCGTGGAGATTCAGCTGGCGCGGATGAAGCGATGAGAAACGCTCAATAAAACTCATCAATGATCACTCGAAAAACACTTAGTAACATCACATACTCACATTTTTAGCTGAGTATGTTTTGTTATATAAAATATTATATTTTTTAAATTTAATTTTGGTCATAAATATTGAAAATCACAGTACTAATACTAATCACTACGTTAACAACCAATACTAAAAGCTAATGAAAACGTACATTGTATTATCAGTAAAACTAAGGGGTGATCTCTGTGAAATTCACAATATTTATACCTGGAGAACACAATGAAACGCATGTTAATTAATGCGAGCCAACCAGAAGAGACACGTGTCGCTTTGGTAGATGGACAGCGCCTATATGATTTAGACATTGAAAACGCAACAAATATTCAGAAAAAAGCAAATATCTATAAAGGTATTATTACTAGAATCGAACCTTCTTTAGAGGCTTGTTTTGTAGATTACGGTTCAGAACGTCACGGATTTCTATCCTTCAAAGAAGTGTCAAAAGAGTATTACTTAGACGCAGCAAAATCGATGCAAAAACCTTCCATTAAAGATGCCTTAACAGAAGGCATGGAAGTTATTATTCAAGTAGAAAAAGAAGAGCGTGGTAACAAAGGTGCGGCATTAACTACCCTAATTACATTGGCAGGCAGATACCTTGTATTGATGCCTAACAATCCAAAATCTGGTGGTGTTTCTCGTCGTATTGAAGGCCAAGAACGCGTTGCAATTCGCGAAGCAATGAGCCACTTAACAATTCCTGATGAAATGGGTGTTATTGTTCGCACTGCTGGCTTAGGTCGCACTGCTGAAGAACTCCAATGGGATTTAGATTACTTATTAACATTATGGCGTTCTATTAAAACTGCATCATCTGAAAAAGCACCATTTTTAATTTATCAAGAAAGCAATATTATTATCCGTGCCCTACGTGATTACTATCGTAATGACATCGGTGAAATATTAATTGATAATCCTGAAATTTATGAAGAAGCGGCTCTATTTGTAAGCAGAACAATGCCACAAATTCGCTCTAAAATTAAATTATACGAAGACCAAATTCCATTATTCACTCGCTATCAAATCGAGAATCAAATTCAATCAGCTTATCAGCGCGAAGTTAAGTTACCTTCCGGTGGCGCTCTAGTCATCGATTACACTGAAGCATTAGTTTCTATCGATATTAACTCTGGCCGTGCAACACGTGGCGCAGATATTGAAGAAACTGCCTTTAATACAAACATAGAAGCTGCTGAAGAAATTGCTCGCCAGTTGAAATTACGAGATCTTGGTGGTTTGATTGTGATCGATTTCATCGACATGCTGGAATCAGACCATCAACGACAAGTGGAAAAAGTATTCCATGAAGCATTATCTTTAGATCGTGCACGCATCCAAACAGGCCATATTTCTCGTTTTGGCTTACTAGAAATGTCGCGTCAACGCTTGCGCCCTTCACTGGATGAAACAACACACATTGTATGTCCACGATGCTCTGGTCACGGAACAATTCGTAACATTAAATCACTTGCTCTAGAAATTTTACGTCTAGTAGAAGAAGAAGCTTTAAAAGAGCGCACTGGTGAAATTATTGTTCAATTACCAGTAGATGTCTCTATCTTCTTATTAAATGAGAAGCGTGACGATGTATCTGACATTGAAAAACGTTTAAATGTCCGCGTTGCGATGATTCCAAATCAAGAAATGGAAACACCGCATTTTGAAATTACTCGCTACAGAACAGATCAAACTTTATTGATTAATAAAGTGAGCAATGAACATAAAGTTGTAGAACAACCAACAGAAGAAACACTGGTCAATAAAGCTTATAATCCAGCTAAACCACAAAAAAATATTCCTGTTGTGAGCAATATGGTTCCTGCAACACCACCTCCTGTTGCGCCTGAAAAACCTGTCGAAGTACCTCAGCCAGTTTCATTATGGACAAGTCTTGTTGCTTGGTTTAAAGCACTGTTAAGCCCTTCTGAAGATGAAAAAGCAGCGGAAGAAGCAAAGAAAAAAGAAGCACAACCAAAGCATCGTCAACGTTCAAATAACCGTCGTAGAAACAATCGTCGTGTTACAACTCGTGCAAATGCACCTGAGCATAATGAAATTGCAACTGTTGAACGCGCGACAGAAAGCCGCGCTGACTTTGTTAAAAATAACGATAAACCATCAGAAAAACAAACTGATGAAAATCGTGATAGTGCGAATAACTCGGAAGCACCTAAGCCAAGAAATCGCCGTTCTCGTAACAAAAACAACAATGCTAATGCTAATGCTAATGCTAATGCTAATGCTCAATCTTCTCAAAAAAACGAGAACACTGAAACAAAAACTGAAGCTCCGGTTAAAGTTACAGCAGTAACACCAAAACCTGAATTTATAGAAGTTGAAGTCAATGGTGAAACTCGTAAGCG
>CANRJX010000017.1 GCA_947631095.1 uncultured Wohlfahrtiimonas sp. | reverse complement strand
GAAATTAGCGTCAGATGAGATAAAATTTCTTCAAAAGGCATGTCGTACTGATCTAGCCAATTAATCAAATACGTAACATTAGATTGCTTACGCTCAAATGATTTAGGAGAAGTCGATTGCTCTCTTAGATAATCTTCATAACCAATTTCTTCTAATAATCGTTCAATCGCAGATTTTGTCTCACCTTTATCTAAATTCTTTTTCGCTTTAGACAATACATGATGTAAAGATGAACACTTCAACCCCAAAGACTTCCCCAATACATTGCCCAATTGAGGATGATTCAAAGATTCATATAGTGAGAGTCGATTCACTGTAGAAAATTCCACTAATTTTTTTAGTGAAGCAACACCAATTTCACGCTTTGGAACATTAATGATTCGCAATAATGAAGCAATGTCATCATTATTTACAATTACTTTTAGATATGAAATTACATCTTTAACCTCAGGCTGTTGAAAAAAACTTGTACCACCCACAACACGCACAGGAATATTACGCATATTCAAAGCCATTTCATATACTTTTGCCTGATGATTTCCACGATACAAAATAGCAAATTGGCTATAATCATTTCCCACCAAAGCAGCATGCTCTTCTATCGTTAATGCAACAAAATCGATTTCATCTTGCGCACTTTTAAACTCATCGACAGTAATTTCATCGCCCATGCCAAGACTAGACCACAATGACTTTTCATGTAAATGAGGATTAAAACGAATGACA
The DNA here is from genome assembly GCA_947631095.1 of uncultured Wohlfahrtiimonas sp. Classification (GTDB taxonomy): domain Bacteria; phylum Pseudomonadota; class Gammaproteobacteria; order Cardiobacteriales; family Wohlfahrtiimonadaceae; genus Wohlfahrtiimonas. The sequence continues at coordinate 26,963 of CANRJX010000017.1, read as the reverse complement.
TGATTTGCTGCATTTAAAATATGACCTGTAGAACGATAATTTTGCTCTAACTTAATCATTTTTAAGTTTGGAAAATCTTGATGTAGTTTATTTAAATTTTCAGGACGAGCACCACGCCATGCATAGATAGACTGATCATCATCACCCACTACCGTCAATCCATTTTTATGTGCCATTAATAACTTTACTAATTCATATTGGCATAAGTTAGTGTCTTGATATTCATCCACTAATAAATAACGGATTTCTCGTTGCCAATATTGTAAAACTTCTGGATGACTGATAAATAATTGAAGCGTCATAAAAATCAGATCATCGAAGTCTACCGCATTATAAGTTAGTAGCTGCTCCCGATAATCGATATAAGCTTGCAGCAACTCTTGCTGAAATTCATCATCTATCTTTCCTTGTAAATCCTCTACTGATTGATGATCATTTTTCCAGTGAGAGATTTGCATTTGCGCCTGCTTAGCTTGATCTGAATCACTTAACAACTCTATCAACAACGCTAAACTGTCTCGCTGATCATAAATTGAAAAACCTTTTCTCAATCCGCACAAATGACCATGCTTTTTTAATATCTGCAAACCTAAGCGGTGAAAAGTTGTCACTTTTAAACCTTTCGCCTCTTCACGCGTTAATGTGCTTTTAACACGTTCTTGCATTTCTCTAGCTGCTTTATTTGTGAAAGTTACCGCATAAACGTTTTTAGAGGGATAATGGCATTCACGCACAAGATAACGAATCTTTTCAGTAATCACTCTAGTTTTACCAGAACCTGCGCCCGCCAAAACTAAAAGAGGCTGACTAATTGAATGCACAGCCTCTAATTGTTGCTGATTTAACTGCATTACTACATTACTCTTGCTTTCAATAGATGATGCATGGTCACAACGCCCAATACTTCTCCATCAGCATTTAATACAGGTAATGCACTGATATGCCTTTCTTCCATAAGATTCGCAGCATCCACTGCTAATGCTGTTGGATGAATTGTAATTGGCGAAGCCGTCATACAATCCTGCATACTGAGCTCATGAATAGACAACTGCTTGGTCAATGTACGACGCAAATCGCCTTCACTAAAAACACCTTTCAAATGTGTACTGGAGTCTGTAACAACAACCATTCCTAATGGGAATTTCGTCATTTCCAGTAAAGCATCAGTTAAACATTGATCAGCTGAAACTGTCGCTACCTCTTCATAAGGTGCCATTACATCCTGCACTCTTAACAGTAAACGACGGCCTAATTTTCCACCAGGATGAGAACGAGCAAAATCATCTGCAGTAAATCCTCTCATTTCCATCAAAGTTACAGCAATCGCATCACCCAATGCAAGCACTGCTGTTGTCGATGATGTTGGTGCTAAATTTAAAGGGCAAGCTTCTTCTTTTACCTTGGCCAACAAGTGATAATTACTTGTTTTTGCAAGCGTAGAATGAGCATTTCCTGTAATGGATACAACAGGCGTTCCTTGACGAATTAAAATCGGGACGATTGCAATCAACTCATCTGTTTCACCGGAATTTGATAATGCCAATACAACATCTGATGATGTAATCATTCCTAAATCACCATGACTTGCTTCCGCTGGATGCATAAAAAATGATGGTGTTCCAGTACTTGCCAAAGTTGCCGCAATTTTATTACCAATATGGCCAGATTTACCCATACCTGTGATAACAATACGTCCTGTACACTGCTTTAACAATTCACAAATCACATAAAAGTTGTCATCTATAATGGATTCCAAAGCACTCACTGCTTCAGCTTCTATCTTCAATACTTTTTTGGCCTGAGAAATGGCGCGCTCTTTTACATTCATATTTTTTCCAAGTGATCTTCAGAAGTGTGAATTATACCTAAATCATTTTCATTTCTCAGTTTATGTTTATAAACTTTAAAGTATAATGAGGTAGTTCTCAGAATCGGACTATCTATAAAAATGATTAAGTTCGACAAATATTTAAATTACATAAAATTCAGGAGAGAAAGATGTCAAGTTCTCGAGAAGTAGAAATGCATTTATATGATGGTTCAACTAGAACCGTTACAGTTACAGATATTGAAGATGACTATCCTATTGGTCGTCTCATTGTTTCTTATACAGATACGAATGGTATTTTATTGCATGCCAATAAAGCTTTCGTTGATATATCTGGCTATACAAAAGATGAATTGATCGGTCAGCCGCAGAATATCTTAAGACATCCAGACATGCCAAAGGCAGCATTCAAAGATATGTGGGAAACCATTCAAGGTGGAAAAACTTGGTATGGATATGTCAAAAATTTATGTAAAAATGGTAATCATTATTGGGTTTATGCAACAGTTGTACCATCATTTGATGCTGAAGGTAAAATAGTTGCTTACACTTCCATCCGTAGAATGCCAAGTCGTGAAAAAATCAATGAAGTTATTGAGTTGTATAAAACGATGTCTTAGTACATAAAAGGAGCATAAAATTTATGCTCCTTTTTTTATACCGTTATTTTTGTTTAGTTTGTAATGTATAAAGCAAGGTTACTTTTTCTTTTGCAGGAATATTTAATGACCATTTAATCATATTTGCTGATTGATCCTTAAGCATTGGCTGAGATGTTTTCAGTACTTCCCACTCTAAGTTATTGCCCATGAAAGAATTATAATTAACTGATACAGCTTCATCTTTAGCGTTATTAAACACAACCTCATAAGTGTATTGATAAACATCTTTTGAAATCGATTTTTGATCTTTTAAAACTTTTACCAAAGAGACATCAAAGGCCTCACCAGTTTTAACCAAAAACTCTTCATTTTCCGCAGTATGATTAATCCGATCTTCACCGACTAACAATGCATTACCTGATAAATCATTTTTATACATTCTAAAAATGCCTTTTGGTAAAGGCATTCCCAAATGATTTTCTTTTTTATTATCCAAACGGTATTGCACAGATGCCTTTAAATTTTGACCATCTTGCGTGACATAAGTGAAATATTGATCAAACATATATTCTTTTTGCACAGGCACATGTTGAGCATTCAGTAATGCAACCTGCTTTGTTTGATTGTTTTTTAAATCTGTCGTAAAAGGGATTTTATATAAATGATAATCACCAAACTGCTCTTCTCTAGCTTCCATATCCATCATTGGCGCAGCTTTAGCCATCATCACTAAATTAGCTTCACCACCTCTAAAATTTTGCTGACGCACTTGGTTAATATTCCCTGCCACCAATTGCAATTTAACATTTTCAAAATTTGTTCCACTATTATTATTCAGTGTGATTAAGCCTGATAAATCTAATGATTTTTCATCTTCTGACAATGTTGCAGTGTAATCTGCTTTCCAACCAAATCCACCGGTTAAATATGCCAGTTGAATTGTATTGTCTACTGCTTTTTCACTGTTTAACAATACAGATAAAGTTGGGCGATCTCTTAATCCTTCTGGAATAGATTTAAAAGCAAATTGATTGAACTGTCCAATCTCGATGCGATCTTTAAATTGCAAAACGGGTTGCCCGTTATTGGATAATAACGTTGCCGTTTCTCGTATTTCTTCACCTGTTTTTGGATTTGTTTTAATGATCTCTATTTCATGCCCGACAGCTTTTTCCAACAAAGCATGAGGTGATAAAAGATCATAATCAAAATTTTGTTCAATGACATTAAATGGCATGTCAGATAAAGATGTTAGCAATGCTGTTTCAGCCCTAATTTGTGCAGAAACACCTTTTAACTCAACATTATTTAAACCACTTTTCAAAGGAATATTGCGCGTTTCATTGATCAACGCCAAAGATTCGTTATAAATCGTAATGGACAGTGCTTCTCTATTATCATCATTGCTTACTACATGATTGGTATTTGCGATTGCGAATGATGTGCTGATTAATGCTGCAGATAATAAAGTTTTTTTTAACATTCTATATACCTTTTAGGTTATGACTATTATGTTTTATTGCGCGAGGCTTCCAAATAGTACCAATAAAAATGGTGCAATGATATTAATAATGAAACCAAAACTAATCGCGATTGGCACGACTCTAATTCCGCCTGTTTTTTGAATCAATGGCAAGACAAAATCTAAAGATGTTGCACCGCCTGAACCAATTGCAGATAAAGGTAGGCGAGACATAATCAACGGAATGACTGCAAAGGCAAAGAATTCTCTAAATAAATCATTAAAGAAAGCCACACTACCAACAGTTGGACCCAAACTTTTTTGCAGCACACTTGCTGATAAAGAGTACCAACCAAAACCAGAACTAACGGCCAAACCTTCCATCAAAGGTCGACCATTCAACCATGCCGCCAACATTCCTCCTAAAAATGAAGAAATAATAATCGCGACACTTAAAATCAATCCATAACGATTTAAAAATACTGCTTTTAAACTAATGCCGTTACTGCGTAATTGAATACCTACAAACAACAGTAATGTCATCAGAGCGGCTTGACCCAACCAATCACTCACATATCTGAATGTTGGAAAATCAATGGATGAATTATGTAAAATAATTTTTCCGATAATTACACCAATTACAATCGAACCTAATAATTTTGCAGCATTCCATAAAAGCCCCATCTTGGATGCTTTATAATTTTCTGCTTTTTCAGTTTTAACTGGGAGTTTTTTATCTAAATAATAAAAAAACAGCATATTCATCCCCAGAATACACACAATATAACTGATGGTTTGCCACACAATTTTACTGAGCTCACTGTCTAAATTTTCCATCGCTGCAAGGTTTAAACCCATCACAACTAAAATCAAATAGATTAAAGCCATCAAACTATGATCAATGAGTTTTAATATTTTCTTAGAACGAATAACAGTGAAAAAACCAATAAATAAGGGGGCAAGAATCCAAAGCAAATTGAGCAACATCATAGAGAATTAACTATCATTTAAAAATAAAGCAATGAGATTATCAAACAAGCCCTTTGCTTACCACTTAATCCATATTTATTTACTAAAAATGATTGTGATTAGAATTTTTATATCTGCACAAATCTTAAAGAAAAAATATAGTCGTGCTCAGGCTATACATTCGTCATGATCTTTAATAAAATCTACAGCCATTGTCCTATTATTTACAAAATTAATAATGTCACCCCAATCAACAACACAAGAAGTGCGATCCACTTCAGCATGGCGTGAGGCCATTCAAATCAGCATCCCTATAGCCATGGGATATATTCCTGCCTCAATGGCTTTTGGTGTACTATCAAGCGCTGCAAATATTCCAGACTGGATTACAATCTTTATAAGTATTGTTGTCTTTTCAGGCGCAGCACAATATGCCGCCGTTCAACCTGTTGCAACAGGTGCATCGATATTAGATTTAGCGATTAATACCTTTGCCATTAATATTCGTCATATTTTTTACGCATTGCCTTTAATGGATGCTCTACCTAAATCTAAAATAAAGAAAACTTATTGTCTTTTTTGTTTAACAGATGAAGGTTTTTCACTTTTAACGACATTACCCAAAGAAAAACAAAAGTCTTTTTTCTTTAAAATTTCTTTTTTGATACATTTTTATTGGGTTTTAGGCACAACATTAGGTGTCTTAGCCGGCCATCAATTAGGTAAATTGATCCCAAATTTAGAATTCGCATTAACAGCCCTATTTACAATTTTATGGTACGAGCAATGGAAACAAAAGAAAATTGTTTTCCCAATGCTAATTGCGATTCCTGCATTTTTATTAGCATATTTATTGTTCCCACAGGCACTATTAATCTTATCTTTAATCATTGCAATTAGCGGAATCATTATTCATTACCTATATACAAAGAGAACAAATTAAATGTTACCTACAGGATTACTCATTACCGGCATTATCTTAATGGGCGTGATTACTTTAATACTGCGTGCATTTCCAGTTCTTGTTCCACAAAGATTATTAAGACAGCGCTGGCTCTTAGCATTGAACTATGCTTTACCAATGGCTGTCATGACTATTTTAATTATGGCCAGTCTAAATTATTTTAGTGATGGCTATAGCGCTTCACGTTTTATTTCTGAGATAATCGCCATTATTTTTGTTCTTTTTTCTTACATTCGTTGGAATAATGTTTTTATTAGCTTAGCCATTGGTATTGGTACATTAAATGGCATGCTGGCATTGATACAATAAATGTAAAAAATTTGGCGTAATCTCATAATTTGATTACAATTAATTCTTTCCGCGATCTTAAAGGAATGCACCATGTCTGAGTTTACCGCTTCTTCTGTTCTTGAATTTATTGCTGAGGAATCAGTTGAGTACGTTGATTTTCGTTTCACTGATCTAAAAGGCTTAGAACATCACTTAACTGTTCCTGCTCATCAAGTTGATGAAGATGTTTTTGAAGAAGGAAAAATGTTCGATGGTTCTAGCTTCAAAGGATGGAAAGGTGTAGAAGATTCGGACATGATTTTAATGCCTGATCCAAAAACTGCACGCATCGATCCTTACTATAATCGTAAAACATTATTGCTATATTGCGACATTGTTGAACCTTCAACACTTCAACATTATCAAAGAGATCCTCGCTCAATTGCAAAACTTGCACAAAACTACTTAATTTCAACAGGCATTGCGGATACAGCTTTTTTTGGCCCTGAAAATGAGTTTTTTGTATTTGAGAATGTTTCATACAATACAAATATCGGTAATGTTGGCTATGTTGTCGATGTTGAAGAAGGTCCTTGGAACAGTGATCAAATGGAAAATAACCTTGCGCATCGCGGCGGTATTAAAGGTGGCTACTCTCCATTGGCACCAATTGATCGTTTACATGAATTGCGTTCAGAAATGTGTGAAGGCCTTGAAGCTTTAGGCATTAAAACAGAAGTTCATCATCACGAAGTTGCAGTAGGACAATGTGAAATTGGTGTTGCATTCAACACGTTAGTACAAAAAGCAGATGAAACTCAGTTATTGAAATATGCAATTAAAAATACTGCTCATCAATACGGTAAAACTGCAACCTTTATGCCAAAACCAATTCACGGTGATAATGGCTCAGGCATGCATGTACACATTTCATTAATGAAAGATGGTAAGAACCTTTTTACAGGTGAAAATTACGCGGGTTTATCTGATATTGCACTTTATTTCATTGGTGGTGTCATTAAACATGCACACGCTTTAAATGCTTTCACAAACCCATCAACAAACAGCTATAAGCGTTTAGTACCACATTTTGAAGCGCCGGTAATGTTGGCTTATTCAGCCAAAAACCGTTCAGCATCAATCCGTATTCCGTACATTAATAACCCTAAAGCTCGTCGTATTGAAGTTCGTTTCCCTGATTCAACGGCAAACCCATATCTAGCGTTCACAGCGTTATTAATGGCTGGTTTAGATGGTATCCAAAACAAAATTCACCCAGGTGAAGCGATGGATAAAGATCTATATGACTTACCAAAAGAATTACAACAAGATATCCCACAAGTTTGTTTCAGCCTAAAAGAAGCGTTAGAAGCTTTAGACAAAGATCGCGCATTCTTAAAACAAGGCAATGTATTCAATGATGACTTCATTGATGCTTATATCGATTTAAAAATGCAAGAACATGAGTATGTGAATCGTATTCCTCATCCTGCAGAATTTGAATTATATTATTCAATCTAATAGGATCAAATGAACTTAACATCCCTAAATAATTATATTATTTAGGGATTTTTTTATATGTCTTGATAAAAATTAAAGTCTATTTTATTTAAAATGTTATGCTAATTTTCGTTGTTATACATTCCAAAGGTTGATTTTAAGAAATGACACTGTCTCAATCTAAAATTATTTTTAGCATAATTTTACTGCTGGGTTGGTCAGTTTTTATCGCACCTACTTTTTCTTTTCAGCTATCTGATACTCATCACGACATATCTATGCAGATCATTCCTTGTCATGATGAAAATTGCAACATTCAAATGAATACAAGCTGCACACAACATTGTGAAGCATCACAAACAATAGTGCTTTCTATGCAACTTTTAGCACTTGGTTTTGCTACCAATAATCATTCATTAATCAATCATATTGATGAATTTTCTTTCATTCAACTTGTAGAACTCAAACCTCCCATTCATTGCTAATTTTTAATATTAATTTTATTTGATGAATTTTTCTAAAGAGGTTTATATGTTTAGCGTTAAAAATGTGACTAAAAAAATTGTGTTATCTATGACGATGGCTACTTTACTCATTCATGCACAGGCAGATGAATTACCAGAAATGACGCTGTATAAAGATCCTAACTGTGGTTGCTGCGTAGCTTATGGTGAATATTTGCAAGATAATGGCATTAAAGTAACCATGATCAATCATCCCAACATGACTGAAATAAAGAAAAAATATGGCACGCTCAAAGGTGCAAGTTGCCATACAGTAGTTATGGATGATTATGTGATTGAAGGACATGTACCGATCGCTTCGATCAAAAAACTATGGAAGGAACAGCCTGACATTAAAGGTATCGCTCTGCCAGGCATGCCTTATAATTCACCCGGGATGGGACCAGAAAAAAAAGGCTCTCTTAATATCTTGCAAGTGGATCATAACAATAACGTGAATACGACTTTTAATATAGAGTAATGCTCTAATCATATTCATTGCTGATAAAAAAAAGAGCTATTTTTCAATAGCTCTTTTTATTGTATTACGGTGTTGGAACACTATGTAACATTTGCGTAAATATCGGTAGTTGTAAAAACCCTTGTATTACCAAAACATTCACAAGATCGATAAAGAACGCACCCACCATCGGGACAACGATAAATGCTATAGGCGCTGGCCCATATTTATCTGTCACAACTTGCATATTCGCAATTGCTGTCGGTGTTGCACCTAAACCAAAACCACAATGACCCGCTGCCAATACTGCTGCAGTATAGTTTTTACCCATGAGTCGATAAGTCACTAAAATCGCATATAAAGCCATAATAATTGCCTGAATGGTTAAAATCACCATCATAGGAATGGCTAAAGTTGCTAAATCCCATAACTTCAAGCTCATCAAAGCCATTGCCAAGAATAATGATAATGCTACGTTACCAACGATTGACACTGCTCTTTCGAAAATTTCATAGTTTGGTACAAAATGAATAACATTATTAATCACAACACCAATAAATAACACACAAACAAATGTTGGCAATTCAACTGATGATCCTTTCAATGCTGCTGATAATGCAGTACCTGCGCTTAAACAAATTGCAACCATCGCAATTGTTTCTAACATTGCAAAGGATGTAATTGGTCTACGAACCTTAGGTCGATCAAATGCAGATAATTGATCTACATTTACATCGATATCTGTACTCTTTTGCTTATCATTGCCATGCTTATTGATTAAGAATTTAGCAATTGGGCCACCAATTAAACCACCCAAAACTAAACCAAATGTAGCACATGCCGCCGCAATACTTGGTGCTGCTTCAAAGCCATATTTTAATGGATCTGAAAAAATTTCTCCCCATGCAAGCCCTGTACCGTGCCCACCAGACAAAGAAATTGAACCCGCCAATAAACCAAGCAATGGATTTTGATCTAAAGCTTTTGCTAAACCAATACCTACAGCATTTTGAATGATTAATAAACCAATCACACCAACTAAGAAAATAGCAATCATTTTCCCGCCAGAGATTAACTGTTTTAAATTAGCATTCAAACCGATGCTCGCAAAAAACATTAACATCAATGGTGTTGTTAAACTGCCATCAAAGTTAACTTGTACATTTGCTCCGCTTCTTGTTCCCCATAAAATCAATGCGGCCAACAATCCGCCAACAACAGGTGGTGGTAAAGTTAAACGATCAAAAATTGCAATTTTCTTATTTAGCAAATTACCAAATAACAGAACTAAGCAAGCGATTAACAAAGTATTATATAAGTCAACAGAGACTTCTGTAATAACTTGAGTTGTTTCCATAAAATTTCCCCACTAAATAAAAAACCACTATTCATACAATAGTGGTTATACATAACATTTAATATATGCGGTGTAATTATAGACTATTTACATATTGATTCAATGTTGTACTTGGACGCATTAACTCATCAAGCACTAAATCTTCAGGGAAGTAATAACCTTTTAACTCACGATTTGGCAATTGTGCATCAATCAACTCTTGTGCAATTTTTGCTTCATTCGTTGCTAAATTATTATAAAACTCTGTAAATATCGCCTTTAATTCAGCATCATCATTTTGCGCAGCCAATGCTTTTGCCCAATATAAAGTTACATAGAAATGAGAACCTCTAGTATCTAATTGACCCGCTTTTGATTGTGGTGATTTATTTTCTAATAAATATTCAGCATTTGCAGCTTCTAAGGCTGAGGCAATAACAGCCGCACGTGCATTATCTGTTGTGCGAGCCAAGTGATGCAAAGATTCAGCCAATGCCATAAATTCACCCAATGAATCCCAGCGCAAGTGGCCATGTGCAATGTAATCTTCTAACAATTTAGGCGCTGAACCACCTGCACCTGTCTCAAATAATCCACCACCTTGCATTAACGGAACAATGGATAACATTTTTGCAGAAGTTCCTAACTCTAAGATTGGGAATAAATCTGTCAAATAGTCACGTAAAACGTTACCAGTGACAGAGATTACATCATTGCCCGCACGAATAATTTCTAATGTTTTTGCTGTTGCTTTTGCAGGAGAAAGAATCGTTAAATCTAAACCTGTCGTGTCATGATCTTTTAAGTATTTTTCTACTTTTTTGATCAATTCACGATCATGAGCACGATTTTCATCCAACCAGAAAATCGCAGGCATGCCTGACAAGCGAGCACGTGTTACAGCCAATTTAACCCAATCTTGGATTGCTGCATCTTTCACCTGACACATACGGAAAATATCACCCGTTTCTACCGTTTGTGACATTAAAACATTACCTGCTTTATCGATCACTTTAACAGTACCATTTTCAGCAATTTCAAATGTTTTATCGTGTGAACCATATTCTTCAGCTTTCTGTGCCATTAAACCAACATTTGGCACTGTACCCATTGTTTTAGGATCAAATGCACCATTTGCTTTACAGTCATCAACAGTAACTTTATAAATAGATGCGTAACAACGATCTGGAATCATTGCAATTGTATCTTCTGTTTTGCCTGCCTTATCCCACATTTTACCGCCTGCACGAATCATTGCTGGCATTGATGCATCAACAATCACATCTGATGGTACGTGGAAATTGGTAATGCCTAGATCAGAATTAACCATTGCTAATGCCGCAGATTCATCAATAATTTTTTGAATGTCTGCTTTGATTTCTGCTTCTTTTGCATGACCTGTAATTTTTTGATTCAAATCGCCCAAGCCATTACGAGCTGTAACACCTAAATCAGCAAATACATCTGCATATTTAGTGAATAATTCTTCAAAGTAAACTTCGATCAATGCACCAAAAATAATTGGGTCTGATACTTTCATCATCGTTGCTTTCAAGTGTGCTGACAATAAAATGCCATCAGCTTTTGCACGAGCAATTGCATCTTTTGCGAATGCTTTCAATTTTTTCACATTCATTACAGATGAATCAATAATTTCACCTGCCAATAATGGTGCAAAACCTTTCAACGTTTTAACTTCGCCTGCTGCATTTTCTAATACGATTGAATATTCAGTGGCTTCAGGAATTGTTACAGCAACTTCAGAGCCATAAAAATCACCTTCAGACATACTCACAACATCAGTTTTTGAATCTTTTGACCACTCACCCATACGATGAGGATTTTTACGTGCATATGCTTTAACTGCTTCTGGCGCACGACGATCTGAGTTACCTTCACGCAATACTGGATTTACAGCAGAACCCAATACTTTTGAATATGATTTTTTGATTTGCTCTTCTTCTGGTGTTGTTGCTTTTTCAGGATAATCAGGAACGTTATATCCTTTTTCTTGCAACTCTTTAATCGCACGCTTTAATTGCGGAATAGAAGCAGAGATATTTGGCAATTTGATAATATTTGCCTCTGGTAACTTAGTCAAATCACCTAACATTGCTAAAGCATCATCAATTTTTTGTGCTTCAGTCAAACGTTCTGGGAATAAAGCAATAATACGACCCGCTAAGGAGATATCCGCCAATTGCATATCCACATCTGCATGCTTAACAATCGCTTTCACGATTGGTAAAAATGAGTATGTTGCTAATAATGGTGATTCATCCGTCTTAGTGTAATAAATAACGTTATTGCCTGCTGTCATGTTGATCCTCCATCTAATGATACTAATCGCTTAGTCAAATACTGAACTGTAACAAAGCGCTGATTATACCTCAAAAAAAAGCACTATTTGAATTATGACGAGATCGTTTGACCGATCCCTCAAAATCAAAAAAAAGCCTAGAATTTCTAGGCTTTGATTTTTTGTTTATTGTAGCTTATCAGCAACAATTTGATTGATCACCGCAGGATCAGCTTTTCCTTGGCTGAGTTTCATAACTTGCCCGACAAAGAATCCAAGCAACTTCGTTTGCCCTGCTTTGTATTGCTCTACTTGCTTAGGATTCTTCTCAATGACTTCATTCACCCAAGCATCTATCGCACCCGTATCAGAAACTTGTTTTAAGCCTTCTGCTTCAATAATTGCATCGGCGTTATCCGCAGAAGCTAACATCAATTCAAACACTTTTTTAGCAATAGAATTTGAAATTGTCTTATCTTCAATTCGTGACAATAAACCTGCTAAGCGTTCTGCATCAATATTAAACTCACTGATGGTAATGCCCTGTTGATTTAAGGTTGCAGATACTTCACCCAATAACCAATTTGCAGTCATTTTTGGCTCTGCACCCAATTTAATCATCGCTAAGAAATAATCACTCATAGCGCGAGATTGGATCAATACAGAAGCATCATAATCTGACAAACCAAATTCAGATACAAAACGACCTGACAAGGCTTCTGGCAATTCAGGAAAGACAGCACGCACATTATCGATCATTTCTTCTGTAACCATAATTGGCAACAAGTTTGGATCAGGGAAATAACGATAGTCATTTGCTTCTTCTTTTGTACGCATTGAACGCGTTTCATTTTTATCAGGATCATACAAACGTGTTTCCTGAACAACTTCTCCGCCCGCTTCTAAAATTTCGATTTGACGCTCAACTTCATGATTGATCGCATCTTCAATGAAACGGAATGAGTTGATGTTTTTAATTTCAGCACGCGTACCAAATGGTGTGCCTGGTTTATGCACGGAAACGTTAGCATCACAGCGGAACGATCCTTCTTGCATGTTTCCATCACAAATCCCCAACCACATTACTAATTGGTGTAATTTACGAAGATATTGAATCGCTTCTTTCGCTGAGTTTAAATCAGGCTCTGTCACGATTTCTAATAATGGCGTACCTGCACGATTTAAATCGATGCCCGTCATACCATAAACTTCATCATGCAATGATTTACCCGCATCACACTCCATGTGTGCACGGTTAATGCGAATTTTCTTTTGAGAACCATCTTCAGCTTCAATCATCAAATGTCCATTTTGAACAATTGGTAAAGCTAATTGACTGATTTGATAACCTGTAGGTAAATCAGGGTAAAAATAGTTTTTACGCTCAAATACTGTTTTAGGTGCGATGTGTGCATCAATCGCCAAGCCTAATAAAATTGCCTTATCCAATACAGCACGGTTAAATACTGGCAATGTGCCCGGCATTGCTAAATCATACAAACTTGCTTGGCTATTTGGCTCTGCACCATATTGAATGCTTGAGCCTGAAAATAGTTTTGTTTTAGTTGTAAGCTGTGTATGTACTTCTAATCCAATGACAACTTCCCAAGTCATGGTCTATTCCTTTATTCTTTAAGTTGCTAATTAATCAAATTTTGGTTGTTTTGTATGCCAATCAGTCTCTTTCTGATAAGCATGCGCGACGCTCAAAATTTTAGCTTCATCAAATGCACGACCAATGATTTGCAATCCTACTGGCAAGCCATTCACAAAACCTGCTGGAATCGACATTGCAGGCAAGCCTGCTAAGTTTGCACCCACTGTAAAAATATCACTGAGATATTCTTTAGTACTGCCTACTGCATCTTGTCTAAATGGTAATTCTGGGGCGGTTGGCCCCATGATGACATCCACTTGACTCAACACAGAGTTATAGTCATTCGCCACCAAGCGGCGCACTTTTTGGGCTTTCACATAATAAGCATCATAAGCATTTGCGCTCAGTGAATAAGTTCCCATAAAAATACGTTTTTTCACTTCATCACCAAAGCCTTCTGATCTTGTGCGGGTATATAAATCCTGAAGATCTTTAGGATTATCACAACGATAGCCATAACGTACACCATCAAATGATGCCAAGTTACTTGATGCTTCAGCTGGAGCAATGGTGTAATACACAGGAACAACCACATCCGTATTTGGTAATGTGACTTCTACTAAAGTTGCACCCATTGCTTCATACTGTTTTAAAGCTGCTTGAATAACATCAGCAATTGCAGGATCTAAATCTGGTGATAAAAATTCTTTAGGAATACCAATACGCAATCCTTCAATGGATTGATTCAATAATTCTGAATATTTAGGCACTGAAATATGATGAGAGGTTGAATCTTTTGCATCATAACCCGCCATTGATTCGAACATATATGCACAATCTTCTGCTGTTTTAGCAATCACACCCGCTTGGTCAAAAGAGCATGCAAATGGGATCATTCCCCAACGAGAAATGCGACCATAGGTTGCTTTGATCCCTGTTAAGTTACAAAAACTTGCAGGTTGACGAGTTGAGCCACCTGTATCAGATGCTGTTGCTGCCAATACAAAACCAGCGCTTACAGCAGCAGCCGAACCACCGGAGGATCCACCCGCGACATGATCAAAATTCCAAGGATTGTGAACAGTGCCAAAGTAGCTTGTACGGTTCGTTGCGCCCATTGCGAACTCATCCATATTCAACTTACCCAACACCATAGCACCTGATTGATCTAACTTTTCAACCACAGTGGCATCATAAGGAGAAACGAAATTCTCTAACATTTTTGAAGCTGCGGTCGTTTTAACACCTTTGGTGCAAAATAGATCTTTATGTGCAATTGGGATGCCTGTCAGCATTTGCTGCTCACCTTTTGCAATCACTTCATCTGCTTTTTTAGCTTGTGCTAATGCTTGATCATATGTTTTTGTAATAAAGCTATTAATTTTCTGATCATGTGATTCAATTTCTGTTTTGAAGTGTTCAAAAACTTCAACACTCGATACTTCTCTCGTATCGAGCGCTTGACGCAATTCTTTAATACTGTAATTTTTCATAATGACTTTCTGGCTAGTAGATAAAAGTAATGATTATTCAATCACTTTAGGAACAAGATATAAACCTTTCTCAATAGAAGGCGCTACCACTTGATAATCATCTCTGTGATTATTTTCAGTCACAACATCTTCTCTAAAAGGTTGTGTGCGATCAAATGGATCACTCATTGGCTCAATATTTGTTGTGTCAACACTTTGCAACTGATCTAAAATTGCTAATGTACTTTCCAGTTTTTTCTCAAGCACCGCCAATTCATTATCACTGATTGCGATTTGTGATAATTGAGCAATTCTCTTGATATCAGAGGCTTTCAACTGACTCATTTTTTATCTTCCTTCTCTTCTAAAGTCTTTTCTTTCTCAACATCTAAACGATAAAAATCATCATCTTCATCAAATAGAATACGGTGTGCGGGTCCTTCCATATCATCAAATTGTTTTGATCGAACCGCCCAAATAAATGCTATGGCTACAAACACAAGCAAAACAAAGGATAACGGTAGAAGAAAATATAAAATCTTCATTCTTTCTCTCCTTCTCTGATTCGTAAAGTATTACCAATCACTAATAGTGAACTTAAACTCATTCCTAACGCAGCCATCCAAGGTGTAATGTAGCCCATCATCGCAGCTGGTAGAACCAAAATATTATATAGCAAAGACCAGCCCAAATTTTGAATAATTACCTTGTTTGTTCGTTTAGCAACAGTGATACCTTCTACTAAAGGCTTCATTTCTGTCGAATGCATTAAAATCATATCAGCCGTTGCTTGCGTCAATAAAGCACCTTGTCCGATAGCAATAGAAACATCAGCCTGCGCTAATACTGGTGCATCATTAATGCCATCACCGAGCATCGCAACAATTTTATTTTCAGATTGAAGCTTTGCAACATAAGACAATTTATCTTCAGGTGTTTGGTCACCATGAATATTTTCAATGCCCAAGCGTTCATTCATTGAACGCACTGTTTCAATTCTATCACCACTCAAAATATGTAAATGATAACCTTGTGCTTTTAATTGTTGTACAACTGATTCACTGTCAATTTTCAACTCATCTTTTAAGCAATAAAGTGCTAATAAACGTTCACCTTGCCCCAAAGCAATCCAAATGCCTTGATCCAACTCATGGCTTTCATTATCTTTAAACCAATCTATGCGGCCTACACGATATTGTTGGTCATTAATTGTACCTTCAATACCCTTGCCGACAATATTTTCTAGATTCGTTGCACTTAATAACTCAAAATTTTCTTGTTGCTGAATTCTATGAAATGCAGCTGCAATTGGATGATTTGATGTAGATTCCAAAGAGCAAATAATCTGCATTAATTCAGTTTTACTAAAATCTTCCGTTAAGATTTTTTCTTTTACTAAAGTTAAATTACCTTGGGTTAAAGTGCCCGTTTTATCAAAAACAATATCAGTCACTTGAGATAAAACCTCAATTGTTCCCGATCGCGTTCCAATCAATCCTTTTTCAATCATTGCTTGATTGCCAGTACTGATTGCTGCAGGCGTTGCTAACGCCAATGCACAAGGACAAGAAACAACCAATACAGATAACATCACTTCAAATGCGCGGGAACTATCCACAAATAACCATGCAGCATAAGTGCCAACACAAGCAATCAACAGTATCAAAACAAACCATGTTGAAACTAAGTCTGCCAATTTTACAAATTTTGGCTTCTCACTCATCGCTCGTTCGATCATCAGTGTCATTTGAGAAAATACTGTATCACCACCAATCTTTGAAACACGCATTAAAAATGGTTGTTCTTGGTTGATTGAACCACCGATAATTTCATCGCCCACTTGTTTTTCAATTGGTAAGCTTTCACCTGTCAACAATGATTCATCCACCCAAGCATTGTTGTTTAATAAAATACCATCTGTAGGAATTGAATCACCTGGTTTTACACGTAAAATATCACCAACATTAATCTGACTAACAGCAATCATTTCACTGTTTTGATCATCAAGCATTCGTTCAGCAATGTGTGGCTTTAATTTTAAAATATGATCGGTCATCATTAATGCTCGATGACGAGCATTCATTTCGATTAATCGAGCACCCAGCAATAAAAATGCAAACATTGTGACAGATTCAAAGTAAATCTCACCAACATTAAAAATAGTGTTCCAAATACTCGCAAGCGTTCCCAAAATAATGGCTAACGATATATTCACATTCATCGTTAAACGTTTATTTTTCAAATCGTAAAAGGCTGCTTTATAAAATGTCCAACTTGAATATGTCACACAAGGGATACTCATTAAAAAACTTGCCCAACGTAAAATCAAACGCGATTCTTCGCTAATGCCTTGATAATGACCAAAATACAAACCAAATGAAAACATCATCACTTGCATTGAAAAAATAGCGGCAACACCAAACTCTATGAACATTGTTTGACGTTCTTTTTTTAGTTTTTTCTGTTGTAGTTGCTCATCATAAGGCGTTGCTTCATAACCTAAATTATAAATTGCCAATAAAATTCTAGATAACTGTATTTCTTCAGGATCAAATTCTAAATATGCACGATGTGTAGAATAGTTCACATCAAATTTATGAACACCTGGCATGCGTTTAATTTGATGCTCAATCAGCCAAACACACGCAGCACAAACAATTTTATCGACAATCAAACTGAGTTTCGCAATATTTTTATCGCCATCTTTTTGATTACTTACAAACTGCTTGGCAATCTCTGGATGGTCATAAAAATTTAACTCTTGCCGTAATTCCTCAGGAATTAGATCATTCAATGAATCAGGTCTTAACGCTGCTTCTGTACGAAATTCGTAATAATGCAATAGGCCAGAATCACAAATCATTTCAGCCACAGCTTTACAACCAATACAGCACATTGGCTCATCGTTACCATTGATTTTTACTTTGAATGGAGCACTACCATTAATCGGCTGCGTACAATGAAAACAAGCTTGAACAGTATTATTAGACATTATTTTTATTAAACTCAAATTACTTCAATCGTATTACTCAAATCTTGATAAGTATCATCACCGTTAACAATCAACAACTCAAAATCCCAACGGCCAAAACGCTCAAAATTTACAGGTGCTTCATAAATACCATCTCCAATGCTTGTAAATTCAATTGTACGATTGAGTTCTTGCTCTGCTAATCTTTTTAGAGTCACAGTTAATTTTGCACCATCAATTGGTTGACCTTCTTTATCTAAAATTAAAAAGCTCATTAAATTGGCTTCATTAATTTTTGGCGGATTAGTGTCAAATTGATAAACAACTTTCCATCCTCTTTCAGCTTGAGCACGCATATTTGCTTTATGCTCATTAAAATATGCCTCTTTCTTATAATAAGCTCCTGGAACTTCACCAGGAAATCTAGTATTCGCTGATTTTAAACTACCGTCTTTATCATAATATTCGACCTGTAAACCTGACTCTGCCATAAATACAAAAGCGCCATCAACTATCGTTAATACAACAAAGAAACCAAAAACAGTAATTGGCACCCAATGAGTTCTTTTGCCATCTTTCCCTTTAAGCGCATTCGTTTTTTTACCAACTAAATAATAAGCATAACTAGTGAGAAGATTACATGATAAATAAAGTGCGGCAACGTCTCCACCCGTCCAATTCAAAATCAAGTATGGAACTAATATGGCAATACTTAATAGCCCAGAGATTACCGATGCTTGCAAACGCGTAAAACGAAAAAGATGGTGGAGAATTAAAGTGGCAATCAGAACACCAAAAACTCCCAAAAGTGATATTGTTAATACGCTATTCATGCTTTACTACTCTCCTAAAATTTATGCTGTAACAACCAAAAATAGAGCTTTCGCTCTATTTTTGAGTTTATTACACTTTACTTCGTGACAAATGTTGATGACAAGGTATGAGTTTCAATCACATCACCTTTATCATCTCGGACAATTGCTTCTATTTTAACTGGTTGTGTCGGTGCACTTTGAACAGTTTGTTGAATAAGAATTGACCAGTTTCTACGACTGCCAGGCTCTAATGTTTTATTCACTTCAGGAATATTTAAAACAATATCCTTAGGATCAACCAGTTTAAGTTCTACTGATTTTGGTGTCATCGTTAAGTTGTTTAATTTCAAAATATAACGGTTTTGAACCAAACCATCACTCATACGTGTAAATGTAGGTGTACGAGTTTTTTCAAGTAAAAATGACATTTGAGCACTCGTTACAATACTCCAAATCATTACACACATGACCACTAAAATTACTAAACCATAGCCTATATTTCGTGGTTTAAAGTAATGTGTTTTTTTACCTTCTAAGCCATTCAAAGAATCATATCTAATGAGTCCTGTCGGATAGCCAGTTTTAGTCATCATGGTATTACAAGCATCAATACATAAACCACAAGTGATACACTTGTAATTCAAGCCATCACGAATATCAATGCCAGCAGGACAAACTTGTACACATAAATCACAGTCAACACAGTCTCCATGACCAGCTTCATGACGAGCATCTAAATCTCTCAAAGAACCAACAGGCTTAGCACGACCTTTTGCACCTTCTCCGCGTTTTTCATCATATGCAACCACTAAGGTATCTGAATCAAACATTACACCTTGGAAACGTGCATAAGGACACATATAAGAACACACTTGTTCTCTTGCAAAACCCGCCATTACAAATGTCGCAACTGTGATAAATAAGGTTGCTCCGTAAGCTGCGAATGGTGCTTGCCCTAAAAAGAATACTTTGAATAATTCTGTCGCAGGTATCCAGTATGATGTAAATGTAAAGCCAGTCCACATTGAGACTAATAACCATACCAACCATGTGCCACCCACTCGGATTACTTTTTCAGCATTCCATGGCATATCATACAATTTTTGACGTTTGTTACGTCCACCTTGGATCCAATTTTCTAATTTTATAAAAAAATCAGTCCATATTGTTTGGAAACAAAAATAACCACAAAATACACGACCAGCTATATTTGTCACAAAAAACAACATAAAGGCAAACAGCATTAATACACCTGCAAGCCACATAATATTTTGAATATCAACTACCAGCCCTAAAACGTAAAAACGCTGGCTACTCAAATCAAATAGAACAGCTTGATTAGGTATTCCATCTCCCCTAGACCATGGTAACCATGGCAATAAATAAAATACAGCAAGCCCTAAATATAAAATGGCAGACTTAAATGTACGAAATTTTCCTTTCACATCTCTTGTAAAGATTGGAATGCGCTTTTGATAAAGCGATTCTGGCTGTTGGTTTGACACAGCGGCCTCCCTATGACTAGTTTTAACGGTTACACTCGGTCCTCACTCCCGCGTCTATTGTACTACTCTTTGATACTGAATAAAAATAAAGGACTCAACATTTGATGTGAGTCCTTTATTAATTTGAAACTGTGATTTTTTTAACCAGTAATTACTGACCACCACCTAATTCATGAACATAAATAGCTAATGCTCTAATTTGTTCTTTTGTTAAACGGTCTTTCCAAGTAGGCATTACACGATCAGTTGCTGCAGTTACACCATTAATAACTTGCTTGCTAATCATGGCAACTTTTTCATCATCATTCTTAGCATCAAATATTGGTACTAATTCCCAGATTTGATCAGTTAAATTAGCACCACCAACTGTTGTTACACCTTTACCATCTTGACCATGACAAACGAAACAAGTACCTTTACCTTCAAAAATACCTTTACCACGTTCTGATGCTTCATCAGGTGTGTAATTGTTAGATAACGTTAATGCATATTTTGAAACATCTACAATTTCATCATCAGTTAAACCAGTTAATTTTGCAGGAGTCATGTTACCTGTACGGCCATTTACAATAGTCTGCTCAATTTGTGAGTAGTGACCACCCCACAACCATGCATCATCTGTTAAGTTAGGATACAAACCAAACTTACCTTCACCACCAGCTCCGTGACATGTTGCACAGTTATCAGCAAACATTACCGCACCAGTTTGCAATGCAAACTCTTTTAAACCAAGATTTTCTGTCGCTTGAATATCTTCAAGTTTAGCTAAAGCACCTAACTTGCCATAATACTCATCACGATTTTTAGCTTCAGATGAAAACTGTAATTCATGTGTTAAAACAGCACGCGTGTTCCATGGTACTTGCTCATCTTTACCATCCACTTGAATTTCTACAGTTTTAATACCTTTAGTCCAGCTATTTGGCAGTGGCCAAGTTGGGTACAACACCCAATAAATCAAAGCAAAAATAACTGTTCCATAGAAACATAATAGCCACCATCTTGGTAGTGGATTGTTATACTCCTGAACACCATCCCATGAATGCCCAGTAGTTTCAACTTCTTGTTTTTTATCAATATTTTCACTCATAAAAAGTCCCCAAAATTGACAGCAATAAAGCCATTGCTATTTATTGCTCTTATTGTTTTGTACGTTACGCGCTTCATTCAACACACTCAAATCCTCATCATCCATAAGAGGAATATTGCGATATTTGTCATAACGCGCCTTACGATCTTTATTAGTGAAGACATAAATAATGATACAGATAAATACGCTCATAAATATTACAGCAGCAGCTGTCTTACTATTGCCTAAATCTGTAAACCACTGAAAAAACTCTAACATATTTATGTCTCCAAACTATTAATTATTCACGGAATTTACTGTATTCAATACCATCATCATCTTTGAACTGATACATGGTACCTAACACCTGTAAATACGCTACTAAGGCTGCCATTTCTGTGATACCTTCACTGCCTGGATCATAGTTGCCTGATTTAGCTTGATCTTCTAAATTTTTCATAGAATTTTCAATCACTAAAAGATCAGCAACACTTTCTCCAAAACGCTGAACGTTTGCATTATATTCTTCTTCATTAGTTGAATAAGGAACACCTGTAATGCGTAACGCTTTTAAGTGAGCTTCAATATCTTTGTAATATAATTGATTTTCACTTAAGAAAGGATAACCTGGCATGATCGATAAAGGCTCAACACTTCTTGGGTCTTTCAAATGCTCTGACTGCCAACGATTACTATATTTACCACCAACACGCGCAATATCTGGACCAGTACGTTTAGATCCCCATTGGAATGGATGATCAAACTGAGATTCAGCCGCTAATGAGTAATGGCCATAGCGCAAGTATTCATCTTGCATTGGACGAATTTGCTGTGAGTGACAAGCATAACAACCTTCACGAATATAGATGTTACGACCCAATAACTCCAAAGGAGTGTATGGACGAATCGCATCTACTTCACGCTTAGTACGTACACGCTTGCCATTTTCATCACGACTTGTTTCCGTAATTTCTTTTTTCACAACTTCAATAGTATCGTTAATAAAGAATAATGGAACGATTTCAATCAAACCACCAATACTGATAATTACCAAAGTTAATGCTAAAAGTAATCCAGAGTTTTTTTCAATTTGTTCATGTTTAATCATATTCAATTTCTCCTTATGTTAAGCATGAGCAACAACTGCTGGAATAGTTGCATGTTTTTCTGCTTGTGCTTTCGTACCTTGTTTCATTGTCATGATAAAGTTATAAATCATCAACAATGCACCCATTAAGAACATAGATCCACCTAATGCACGTAAGATGTACGGTGTATGCATAAACTGAACTGTTTCGATAAATTTATATGTCAATGTACCGTAGTTAGGATCAAAACTTCTCCACATCATACCTTGACCAATACCCGCTACCCATAAAGCAGCAATATATAAAACAATACCGATAGTCGCTAACCAGAAATGTGCAAAGACTAGGTTTTTGCTATACAATTTCGCACCAAAAATACGTGGGATCATGTGATATAAAGAACCAAATGTAATCATTGCTACCCAACCTAATGCACCTGAGTGAACGTGACCAACAGTCCAGTCTGTATAGTGAGACAATGCATTCACTGATTTCAAGCTCATCAATGGGCCTTCAAACGTACTCATACCATAAAATGACAATGCAACTACGAAGAATCGTACGATAGGATTAGTACGAACCTGATCCCAAGCACCTGACAATGTCATGATACCGTTGATCATACCGCCCCATGATGGTAACAATAAGATAATAGAGAATGTTGCCGCTAATGAAGAAACCCAATCTGGTAATGATGTCCAGTGTAAATGGTGAGCACCAGCCCACATATACAAGAACGATAATGCCCAGAAGTGGATAATTGATAAGCGATAAGAGTAAACAGGACGATTAACTTCTTTAGGAACGAAGTAGTACATCATACCTAAGAAAGCTACTGTTAAGAAGAAACCAACAGCATTGTGACCATACCACCACTGAACCATTGCACTCTGAACACCAGAGAATACGTTATATGATTTGAGTGTCCAACCATCAATTACAGGAATCGTAATGTTATTAAAAATATGTAAAAGTGCTGTTGCTAAAATAAATGCTAAGTAGAACCAGTTTGCAACATAAATATGTTCTTGTTTACGGCGCAACAAAGTATTGAAATATACCCAGAAGTAACACACCCAAACAACTGCTACAGCAATATCTAAAGGCCATTCAAATTCAGCATATTCTTGTCCTTGTGTAAAACCTAAAGGATAGCTAAGCATGATTAAGAAAACACCAATCGTCCAGCCCCAGAATACAAACTCAGCAACTTTGCCATAAGCCAATCTTACCTGACATGTACGCTGAACAACATAAAATGATGTTGCAATCAATGCTGAACCACCCATACCAAATATAACCATATTTGTATGTACTGGTCTGATTCGACCAAAGTTCAACCAAGCTTGATCAAAGTTTAACGCAGGCCAAGCAAGCTCTAATGCTGCCCAAAGTCCTGCAACCATACCAATTGCACCCCAAACTAAAGTCATAATCGCAAATTTACGAATCACGCTATAGTTGTATTGGGTGTCCCTAATATCTACGGTTTCTCCCATACTTCCCCCGAAATAAAATTAAAAGATTTACATAAAACATACATATACTACAATCAGTAATGCCATGCATTTTACGCTAAGCCACTATAATTACCTTGACAAATATCAATACTAACATGTCATAAACTCGGCTATTCTAACCGATTTAAAAAAAATTAGGTAGTCAAATGCACGCCAGAAATCATTTGGTATACATGGACAGCATAACGATCTGTCATTCCTGATATAAAATCAGTTATTTTTAATATTCTTATATATGGATCTTCATCCAATTTTCTATTCTTATCTAAAAACTGATCTGGCAAAAAACTCAACAACATTCTAGATTTAGAGGTTGAGCCTGAATAATACTCTTGATTAACCGCCCCGACAAATGCTTTTAATAATCCTTCTATAATTTCATGCCCTGCTATTCCAACTTCCAAAACAGGCTTTGAAACATATACATGATCATAGGCGAAAGTTTTAATTTCTGCCAGCGCTTTGCACGATGGAATTAAACTCAACAAATCAACCTTACATTGCCCTGTTAATATTTCACTTTCATGCTCTATAAAGGCAGTAGCAACTTCATCAATTAACAATCCCATTGCATAGGCACGCAAGTATTCTATTTTATCTTTGTCTCTTGTAATGCGCTTAACTTTATTAGGAAATCCACCATATCGATCAATAATCATTTGGTAAAATTCAATCACTAAATTGCTAGAAATTAATGATAACCGATAGGCATCTTCAATATCTATTAAGGTATAACATAGATCATCAGCTGCTTCTAACAAATAAACTAGTGGATGCCTTGCCCATGCAACGGTTTCACCTTTTTCTTCTAACAATGGAAGCAAACCTAAAGTATCGACAATGTAACGAAATTCTTTTTTTTCCGCTTGAAAATAATTAAATTTTTTAAGGGCGACATTATTGAGCTTTTGTCTTTCTAAACTTCCACAAGGATATTTCAGCATACTCGCCAATGTTGATAAAGAAAGTTGCATCCCGCCTTCATTATCTGCATTTTGCAATTTAGTTAATAATCGAAAACCTTGAGCATTTCCTTCAAAATGCAAAAGATCTTGTTGCTCAGCGACATTCATTTCTAACAATGCTTTCTGCCCTATCGAGCTCTCTGCAAAAAACTGAGCAATACCATCTTCACCCGCATGACCAAATGGTGGGTTACCTATATCATGCGCCAATGCTGCAGCAGATAAAATAGCACCTAGATCTGAAGCCCTAAAATCACCCATCTTCAAATCATTCGATAGATGCTGTCCAACCAATATACCAATACTGCGAGCAACACTACTAACTTCCAAACTATGTGTAAGTCTTGTGCGAACATAATCAGTCTGTGCCAGCGGAAAAACCTGAGTTTTATCCTGCAATCTTCTAAAAGCTGCAGAAAAAATCAGGCGATCATAATCTTTTTGGAAGGTTGAACGATACCACTGCTGGGTATCCACAGAACTGACAACGCCTAACCTTTCTCTTGTTAATAAGTGTTGCCAATTCATTTCTCTCATTACTGATTCTCTTCTGATAATTTAGAAAGCGGCCATCGTGCTTTCAGCTTAATTTCATAATCCGTTTTCCCTTGATTACGCACCAAACGTTCATGACCCACATAAGCAACCATTGCACCATTATCAGTACAAAACAGAGGTCTTGGATAATAAACGTGAACGCCTAATGGCTCCATATTTTTTGCCAACTCTTGACGCAATAACTTATTAGCAGCAACGCCACCTGCAATCACAATAGATTTCACCGCATGTTCTGTCACAGCTTTTTTAGTTTTAGCAATCAATGTATCAATCACTGCGCGTTGAAAGCTTGCTGCAATATTTGGATAATCTGCTTCAGTTGATTCTTTAATTGTCATAGCAACTTTCGTTTTCAAACCACTAAAACTAAATTTCAAATCACCGCTATGGATCATCGGCCTAGGAAAATCATAAGCATGATCATTACCCTCTTCTGCCATCTTCGCTAGCTTTGCGCCACCCGGATAAGGCAAGCCCATTAATTTAGCAGTTTTATCAAATGCTTCACCAACAGCATCATCTAACGTGTCGCCTAAAATTTCATACTCACCAAATGCTTTAACAAGCACTAGTTGAGAATGCCCACCAGAAACCAATAAAGTCATGAATGGATATTCTGGTACATTTTCCTCTAAATGGACGGCTTGCAAATGCGCTTCCATGTGATTAATGCCTAATAAAGGCTTGTTCAATGCATAACTTAAACCTTGAGCATACAACGCACCCACCATCAATGCACCGATTAGCCCCGGACCTTCTGTAAATGCGATGCCATCAATGTCACTATAATCTTTACCAGCTTCATCTAATGCAGCTTTTACCAACAAAGGTAGCTTACGAATATGGTCACGAGATGCCAACTCTGGTACAACACCACCATATAATGCATGTAATTCAATTTGAGAATAAATTTGATGAGCCACTAATTTATTTTCGCTGTCATACAGCGCAACTCCAGTTTCATCACAAGAGCTTTCGATTCCAAGTACTAACACTTTTACCTTCTATTGTTAATTAAGTTAGCGAAACACAATAACTGCTATCCAAGTCACCGCTGTCAATATCATTGCTAACATCACAATTGCAGATCCAATATCTTTCGCTTGTCCAGATAACGGATGCTTCTCTGGACCAATTCGATCAACAACTGCCTCAATGCCTGAATTAATCAATTCTGCAATAAGAATCAACCAATAACTGCCAAATAATA
>CANRJX010000016.1 GCA_947631095.1 uncultured Wohlfahrtiimonas sp. | reverse complement strand
AATATTCATTTAACTTTAACAGAAATATATCTTGTTATATGAATACCCACATAATATTTAACATAATATATAGAAGTAGAATATTGATATTGAAATTTTATAGACGCTATTCAAAGATATAACCTATAATTATTAGCCTTTGAATTATCTAATCTTTTATAGTATTTAACCATGAATTCTGAATTACTTATTACAAGCCTTGTAAATGGATTTAAACCATTCCTTTCTTATATTAGCTTGATCATTTTTATTCTATTAGTTTTCTTAATCGTAAAAAAACTTTTTGGACATCGAAAAAATTCTCCGAAGCTATTCAATAATAATAATTTTTATGCGACGCATTTATTAAATAAACAAGAAATAAAAGTTTATGAAGCTTTGTTAAAAAATATTCAAAATCATACTAATCATCAATTCAAAGTATTTGCTCAGGTTAGCTTGGGTGAAATTCTTAAAAATCCTGACCGTAGTTCTTTTAATCGTATTAACCAAAAGCGTGCAGATTTTTGTATTGTTGATCAAAACTACTTACCTATTGCTATAATTGAATATCATGGCGGTGGCCATTATAAAGGTAATTATCAAGAACGCGACCAAGTTAAACAGCAAGCATCTGAATATGCTGGTTTAATCTATCATGCTATTTTAGAAAGAGATTTTGATGATTTGGATAGCCATATTAATAACATAATCATGCCTAAGTTAAGCGCTAACAAAAATAAAGTTTCTAAGAAGATTTACCAAAAAGATCAGCGAATTGAACCAACTTTTTAACATAATTTGATGCATAACTACAAGCTATTAGTTCTTGTTATACAACAATTTGAGTTCATCACTACTTAAAGGCAATCCTTTAGCAAACTTACTTAAGATTTGTTTACGGGGATCAGCTCGCTGAGCCAATCTTTTTAAAGCATCTTCAAATTCAGTTTGATGTAAAGATTCATCTAACATATGATCTAAAATACTTAAAGATTCTACATATTGAATCCATGGTTTATCTTGAAACTTTCCTAATAATTGCGCTGTTGTTCGTATTTCAGGGTGATCCAAAATGGTTGTGATCAATTGATACAATACTTTAGCACCTTTTTCTTGGCTGTCTAATAAAAACTCATAGTTATGAATGGTTTTTGCTAATTGTAAGTTATTCAATAATAAGACAATTCCTCGCTCTACTAAGTTTTGACCTTGTTTTTGATTCATAGGCATTGAGTTTGCTTGAGGTGCTCTGCCTTGTTCTACATGCTTATTTAAAATATTTTGAGAAACTGCAGACTTTTTGCCAAGCTCTGCGCGTAATAAATCTCTTAATGGAATATCTGGCATTGAATTAATTAAATTGCCCATATCAGTTAATAACTGAGATCTTCCTTCTAAGGTTTCTAGCGGATATTTATTTTCAAAATGATTAAATAAATATTCTGATAATGGCGTGGCATTATTTACTAACTGATTAAATGCTTCACGACCATATTCTTTTAAATAACTGTCTGGATCATGATTATCAGGTAAGAATAAAAATCGGATTTCTTTCTCTGAATGCATCACAGGTAAAGCATTTTCCATAGCTTTATAAGCTGCATTTAACCCAGCAGTATCACCATCAAAACAAAAAACAACTGAATGGGTATAACGAAATAGATTTGAAACTTGCGTGCTAGACATTGCAGTTCCTAATGTTGCGACAACATTTTGGATGCCAAAATGTGACATCATGACAACATCCATGTAGCCTTCAACCACTAAAATTTCATTATAATTGCGTACATCTCTTCGTAGTTCATATAAACCATAAAGTTCTTTGCCTTTATGAAATACAGAAGTTTCTGGTGAATTTAGATATTTTGGTTCACCTGCCCCGATTATTCTTCCACCAAATGCAATTGTTTCACCTTTTCTATTCCGAATCGGAAACATGATACGATCACGAAAACGATCATAAAAGTGATTAACTTTGTTTTGTGCAGGAATAATTAAGCCAGCATCTTCTAAAATTTGCTCACTCGCACCTTTACTTTTTAATGTCATTAGCAAAGCATTCCAACTATCAGGAGCAAATCCGATATTAAAACGCTCAATGTCTCCATGTGTTAAATCACGGCTTGCCAAATAATCACGTGCTTTTTGGTGCTCTGTTTTTTTTAATTCTCTTTGAAAAAAGAGATTAGCTTCATTTAATGCTGTTAAAGTTGTTTGAGTTTTTTTCTCAGCTTCAGGAGAAACATTATGACGGCGCTCATAAGGAATAACCATTCCTTCATAATGAGCTAAATATTCAATTGTCTCTACAAATTCTAATTTTTCATAATCCATCAAAAAAGTAATGACATTACCTTTGGCACCACAACCAAAGCAATGAAAAAGTTGCTTGCTTTGGTTAACCATAAAGGATGGTGTTTTTTCCTGATGAAATGGACAACATGCTTTAAAACTGTTGCCCATTTTTTTTAATGGCACACGTTGATTAATTATTTCGATAATATCAACACGTCCAATGACTTCATCAATAAAATGATTTGGAATAAAACCTTTGCTCATTATTTATTACTGATTTAATGCAGCTTTCAATAATTTACTCACCTCACCCATGTCAGCTTTACCTTCTAACTTCGGCTTCAAAATAGCCATAACTTTACCCATATCTTTCATACTGACCGCCCCGCTTTCGGAAATTGCTTGGCTAATGGCAGCTTGAATATCTTCAGGTTTCATTTGCTCTGGCAAATAAGGCATGATGATTGTTAATTCAGCTTCTTCAACGGCAACCAAATCCAAACGATTAGCTTTCTGAAATTGATCAATAGATTCTTTGCGTTGTTTAACCATGCGTACTAAAACTGCAGTCACAGCAGCATCATCCATTTCGATGCGTTGGTCAACTTCAACTTGTTTAATTTCAGAGCTGATTAATCGGAGTGTTGCAAGCTTTTCTTTATTTTTTTCACGCATTGCGGTTTTAATATCATCTAAAATTCTCTCTTTTAAGCTCATAATTAACTCCTTTTCAAAGCGTACATTATAGAACGAATTGAATAAATTCTCATAAAAAAAGCCCTAAAATCATTAGGGCTTTTGTACAAAGGTTATGCTATTTACTGAAATGCGTTAAAGATTTCAGCAGTTGTTAATGTTTTACCATTAATGTTCCATTTTCCATCTTTAAAAGAGATATCAATTAATAAAGTACCTTCTTCATATTTAATTGGAGAAACTCCCAATGGTGCTGCTTGCATTGCAGACAACATTACTACCATTTGAATTGCACCTTTAACTTCATTAGTTGCAATTGATGGATCTTGATTGTTTAAAGTTAAGAATTTTTCATATTGAGTAATTAAATAACCTTCTGTTACTTTACCTACAAATTTGAATTCAGAAATATAAGTATCAATTAATTCAGGTGGATTTTTCTCATCTAAAATCATGCTGATTTCATCAGGATTTTGAGAGTTTTGTAATAATTGTACTAAAGCATCAGATGGTTGGAATGCAAAATCAACTTTCAACTCATCACCGATAGTTAATTTATTTTCTAATACTGATTCAATACGAGTATCTTTAGACAATACTGAAGTGATTAGCTTTAAGAATTCGATTGACTCTTCATCTGATAATTCTGAAGGATCTTGTGTTGATAATGCGTTTAATTTTTCGATTAATTCGCCCCAATTTTTAATATTTTTAATGCCCTTAATATCTGTAGATACTAAGAGAGAACCAAAGTTTAATTCAGCTAATTGATCTTTTGTAATCACAACTTCGCCAATTTCATAACCAAGATTTGCAGACAATTGATCATTGCTTTCTTGAACAGAAGTTTTAGATTCTAATTTTTTCAACTTAGCATTAAATGACTCTGCACCAGAAGCAAATTGAACATCTGCTGCTCCTAATGTTGCTGTCGTATTATATTTAAGTGGGCTTGTATTGTATTCTGTTGAAGCTGCAAGTTTGCTTAAATCTGCAGTCAATTGAATTTCTTCAGCTAAAGGTCCGACAACTTTTAAAGTTAAATTTTTACCTTCAAATCCTGATTTAAAAGTTTTAATCGCACTATAATCATCATTAAAATTAATTAATGCTGTGCTATTTAAGTCATTAAGAGTTAATTCTGCTGCATTCGTGCCAGATACTGATACTGGAATTGTATTTTTATCTAATTTTGCAGTATAGCCAAATGATTTTGCTTTTTCATTTAATTCACCATTATATTTTGCATTCGCTAATATATTGGTTAATACAATTAAGTCACCTGTTTGTGGGATTTCAATACTCACATTGCCTGTAGTTGTTCCGACAATATGTGCAATACCATTTTTAGCATTATATTTTTTTAAATCAACGTCAGCATTAGATTGAAAGGTATATTTGACTAATGCGCTATTTTGGTTATCAGCATAATCAAAATCATCTTTTAATGTAACTTTACCATTTTCATCTTTGATCGTCGCAACATACGTCATTGTACCTGTGCTAAATTCTGATGATTTATTAACAACTGTATTGGTTGCAGCAATATAACTTTTTTCAAAGCTTGCAACATTTTCGGCATCAGTTGCTTTATTATCAGAGCAACCATAAATTACTAAAGGTAAGGCTAGAGCTAAGATTGTTTTTTTCATTTTATATCCTTTTTAAAATGTAGGCGCATAATATCATAAAGGTTGGTATTAGAGAATTCTGTCGAAACTTTTTTGTACAGCTTGCTCTAAAATTTCAAATCCTACACCATCAGCAAACATATTTTCGCTCATATATCTACGCCACTGTCTGCTTTTCGGGTATCCGTTAAAAATGCCAAGTAAATGTCTGCCAATATGGTGTAAACGAACGCCATTACCAATTTCTTCTTCAATATAAGGCTCTAACTCTTTTAAAATATCGAAAGGAGTTTTTTCAGACACTTCTTCACCAAAATATAAATGATCCACTGAGTTTAAAAGAAATGGTGAATGATATGCTGCTCTACCTAACATTACACCATCTAAATTATTTTTAACTTCGATACCTTCTTCAGCAGTTTGAATACCACCGTTTAAAATAATCTGTAAATGTTGAAAGTCATTTTTTAATGCATATACCCGTTCGTAATCCAAAGGCGGAATTTCCCTATTTTCTTTTGGGGACAATCCTGATAACCATGCTTTGCGTGCATGTACAATAAATGTTTTACAGCCCGCTTGGCTGATGATGTCTATAAATCTATGGGTGAATTCATAGTTATCTTGATCATCTATACCAATTCTATTTTTAATAGTGACAGGAATTGAAACTGCTGATTGCATCGCATCAAAACATTCAGCAACCAGTTCTGGCTCTGTCATTAAGCAAGCCCCAAAACGACCTTTTTGTACACGATCAGATGGACAACCACAATTTAAATTGATTTCACTGTAGCCATAATCTTCTGCTATTTTTGCACTAAGTTTCAAATCTTCAGGATCTGAGCCACCCAATTGCAAGGCAACTGGATTTTCATCTGCTTTGAAATATAAATGATGTTTTTGATCACCGTACAAAATTGCACCTGTTGTGACCATTTCTGTATAAAGTAAGCTTTTTTTAGTCATTAAACGATGAAAGTATCTGCAATGACGGTCAGTCCAATTTAACATTGGTGCAACACTGAATTGATGGTAGTTTTTCATAAGTATAAAAATGAAAACCTCTTAAATTGATTAAGAGGTTTTAAAGTCGTTAAAATTCAATAAAATTAATCATTATCTAGGAAGCTACGTAAGCTTTCTGAACGGTTTGGATGACGCAATTTACGAAGTGCTTTAGCTTCGATTTGACGAATACGTTCACGTGTTACATCAAACTGTTTACCAACTTCTTCTAAAGTATGATCAGTATTCATATCAATACCAAAACGCATACGTAATACTTTAGCCTCTCTTGGTGTTAAACTTTCTAAGACTTCGCGAGTTGCTTCGCTTAAACCAACACTTGTCGCAGCTTCTAATGGAGATATCATTCCTGTATCTTCAATGAAATCACCCAAATGTGAATCTTCATCATCACCGACAGGCGTTTCCATAGAGATAGGTTCTTTCGCAATTTTAAGCACTTTACGAATACGATCTTCTGGTAAGCCCATTGCTTCAGCTAATTCTTCAGGTGTTGCTTCTCTACCCATGTCTTGTAACATTTGGCGAGAAATACGATTCAATTTATTGATTGTTTCGATCATATGAACAGGGATACGAATTGTACGAGCCTGATCTGCAATCGAACGTGTAATTGCTTGACGAATCCACCATGTTGCATATGTAGAGAATTTAAATCCACGACGATATTCAAATTTATCTACAGCTTTCATCAAACCAATGTTTCCTTCTTGGATTAAATCTAAGAACTGTAAACCACGGTTTGTATATTTTTTCGCAATAGAAATTACCAAACGCAAGTTTGCTTCAATCATTTCACGTTTAGCGCGTTTTGCTTTAGCTTCATTGATTGAAATTTCACGATTAATTTCTTTAATAGTGAAAATATTTAATCCATTAGCTTTCTCAATTGCAGCCAAAGCATCTTGAATTTCAAACATTGCCTCTTTGTGCTCAGCTAATGCTTTTGCGTATTTAGCTTTACCATTTACAACTTCTTCAATCCATTCTTTATTGGTTTCATTGCCAGGAAAGCCTCTGATGAAATCTTCACGCGGCATTTTGCAAATACCGATACAGATTTTCATTGCTTTACGCTCTAAAGGACGAATGCTATCAATGGTTTCTTTTAATAAAGTCACCATATCGTCTTGCATTTTTGGCGCTAATCTAAATTCTATAAATTTACTTTTTAGACGCTCTTGAGCTTCAGTAATTAATGCTTCAACATTTTTTTTGCGTTTGTTACTTCTTAATGCATCAATTTCTGCGATGATTGCCTTTAATTCAGCAATTTTTTCAGCAAAAACTTCTTTGTTTGGTCCAGTTTCAGTTGCTGCTGCACCGCCTTCAGCTTCTTCGTCATCGTCAGCAACATCATCAGTTGCAACCACTTCATCTTCTAATACTAATTCTTCGTCATCTTTATCTTCAATAACTTCTGAATAATAGCTGGCATCAACAAAGCCTGTAGCAATATCTGCTAAACGTTGTTCTGGGCCTAAAGTTTCTTCATAGCGTTTAATTAACAAATCAACCGCAGGGTGAAAGTTTGCTAAGTTTAGAAGCGAATTATTCAAACCTTCTTCGATTCGAATAGCGATAGATTTTTCTTCATCACGTGATAACAAATCAACTGTACCCATTTCACGCATATACATACGAACTGGATCAGTTGTTCTACCGATTTCACTACTATCAATATTTGCTAATACTGCTGCTGCTTCGTCAACTGCGTCATCATCACCGATATTATCACCAGCTAACATTAAGCTGTCCATATCTGGTGCTTCATCGCTAACTTTGATGCCCATTTCAGAGATCATAGCAATGATGCTTTCTATTTGTTCTGGATCGATGATATCTTCCGGAAGGTGATCATTGATTTCAGCATACGTCAAGTAACCTTGCTCTTTACCTTGAGCAATAAGTTCCTTAATACGTTCTTGTTGTTCTGTAACTGTTAAAGCATTTTGCTTACTCATATGAATTCCGATAACCCTAATAATGTAAAAAACGCAATCGAATATTATACCATATTTGATGAAGTAATATATTCATCAATGAAGTTATATTTCAGTGGCCTATACCGACACCATGTATCAAACAATGGTGATTATATTGTAAACTTCAATGATTAATATTAAATATATTTCAATATCGTCATATTAATACTCTTTTTGCGACTCTAATTTATCCATATTTCTTTTGATGCTGTTGTTCAGATCGATTTCCATTTGCTTTTTCTGCTCCACTGCATAATGTTGGGTGGCAGACTCATTATCGCTGCAAGCTGTCAAAGAAAATATGATTACAGCTACTATTAAGTATAAGAAATTTTTCATAAATTTGATGCCCTATTTTTATCCCCAAGGATTTAAAGTGATATTTCCCAAAATAACAGGTGCTTTTGCCCCTGTTGCACTGGTTAAATTGCTAGGACGTTTATTCAAGGTTTGATTACCCAATATCGCAAATGCAATCGCTTCCTTTGCATCACTGCTGAATCCAATGTCTTCTTGTGTCTTAATTGCTATGTTAGGCAAATAGCTTCGAAGTCTGTATAAGAGAAATGTATTGTAAGCACCCCCACCGCCAATGATAACTTCATCAATAGGTAATTTAGGAAAAATAAATTTTTGATAGCTATCCGAAATACCCCAGGCAGTTAATTCGGTTAATGTTGCAATAACATTTTGCTGTTGATTAATGTATTTTTCACAAATATTTTTAACTAACTGTTCGCCAAATAATTCCCGACCTGTTGTTTTTGGTGGAGCCTCGTTAAAATATGGTAATGCTTGTAGTTCTGTTAACAACTCTTGAATAATATTCCCTGATTTTGCTATTTCACCATTATGATCATAATCTTTTTGATAAAAAAATTGCATGGCAGCATTAATCATCATATTGCCAGGGCCATTATCAAAAGCCAAAACATCATCAGATTGACAATTTTTTGGTAATATCGTGACGTTTGCTATACCACCAATATTTTGCAGCAATCTATTTTTCTCAGAATCTCTAAATAGTATGTATTCGGTATAAGGAACCAACGGTGCACCATTTCCCCCAGCGATCATATCCATTGGCCTAAAGTTAGAAACTACAGTAGTTTTATGTGTATATGCCAAGTGTGCAGGATCACCAATTTGTAATGTAGATGCGCTGAGACCATCAGTTGCTTGTGGAATATGATGAATGGTTTGTCCATGTAGCGCTATAAATTCTATGGGCGATTGAACATTAAAATCTAATAATAGTTGTGTAACTGCATCACTATATAATTTGCCAAGTTTAAAATTTAATGAGCATATTTGAGCAACGTTAGATGTTTCAATGTGACTGGCTTCTAAAATTTCTTGCTGTATCTTTTTATCATAAGGATAACTTTTGTAATGAATCAGTTCACATTTTGTCGCTTCATCAAATCCAGTAATGTTTACTAAAGCAACATCAATACCATCTAAAGATGTGCCAGACATTATCCCTATTGCATAAGCCATATTGTATTAATCCTTTAATGCTTCAGATAATTTAGAATTTTTTTCATTCAATAGATTTTTTGCACTTTCATAATCTATTGCTTTTAATTTCATGAGTATCGCTGTTTTTACATGATTATGTGCTGATTTTAATAGATTATCAGCTTCAACTTCATCAATGTCTAAAATAGAAATCAGCATATTAATTGCTCTTTTATGTAATTTTTCATTTGTTGGTTTAACATCTACCATAAAATTGCCATAAGTTTTACCAATTTTGATCATGCTGCAAGTGGTCAGCATATTCAGCACCATTTTTTGAGCACTGCCTGCTTTTAATCGAGTTGAACCTGTGATTATTTCTGCACCAACTAATACAGGAATTTTTACATGAACGAGTTTCAACATAGGGTTGTTATCTGTGCAGGTCACGGCGATTGTTTGTGCACCAATTCTTAATGCATATTCTAATCCTGCTATACAATAAGGCGTTCTACCTGATGCTGCGATTGTACATAAAATATCTTTTTGACTGAAATTAATATTCATTAAATCTTCAACTGCAGCCAGTTTATTATCTTCAGCATTTTCTACAGGATTTCTGAGCGCTTTATCTCCACCAGCAATAATACCAATGACAGTTTCTTCACCCACGCCAAAAGTAGGCAAACACTCAGATGCATCTAAAACTCCCAATCTTCCAGAAGTTCCAGCACCTAAGTAAATTAATCGACCGCCATTAGAAATAGCTTCGCTGATTATATCCACAGCATCAGCAATCGGCTGTGTCACTTGGGCGATTGCATTAATCACATTCTGATCTTCATGATTCATCAATTGAACCATTTCTAAAGTTTTTAATGCATCAATATTTTGTGAGAGTGCATTTTGTTGTTCTGTTAATAACAGATTAATGTTTTCGATTGTCATAATTTATATACTTTGACCAAAGATGAGTTGAGCTTTTCTTAAACAATTTTCAGTTGGTTTGTCTGAACATTCATAAATGCGAATCCATAATTTGCGTGTTTGAATATAACGGCTTGGACTTTCACCTTCAAAATAATTAACGGGTAAGCCATTAATCTGTGAACGATCGATTAAAAAAGGTTTAAAACCACGCAATTTATTGACGGCAAGATCAAAGTCTTTTAAAGGCTCAGTGAAATAAAAAGTTAGATATCTTCTACCATTATTGACTGAATATTCAAAAACAGATTGCTCAGAATTATCATTAATCCTTTCTGTTGAGTAATAATTACTACCTTTTTTCTCAAATGTAACACCTAAAATTTTAGCAGCATCTTCCCTATCAAATCCTTTTTGGTCACCGTTTTTAGATCCTGCTAAATATAGAAATTTTTGCATATTCGTTGTAAGTAAACTATTTGAATATGTTGGTGCGATGAAGAGTAAATTGATTAATAAAATACTTAACCAAAATTTTATAAGTTTTATCATTATTTGATTCCGAAATTAATTCATTAATATTTTAATGAATATTTCATATAAATGCTCTGTCATCATTTTTAAATCATCAAAATCTCTTTCTTTACATTCGTCAAAAGCTATGTTGATGCCTTGATAAATCATTAAGGCAACCAATTCAGGCGATGAGACTTTCCATGCTCCAACTGCATTACCTTCATCGATAAATTGAGTTAAAAACAGAATGACACTTGTGTGCTCTTTTCTTTCATCTAAATAGTATTGTTGCTGAAATAGTGCAATATGCTCCTCTTTATGGTCAAAATAGTATTGAATACTGCCCATGCACCATGCATGTACTTTGCTTTCCCAATCTCCAGTTGGAATTCTTGCCATATAATCTGCAGTTAATGATAAAAATCCACGAATATAGTTTGCTCTTAATGCCAATATTAAATCTTCTTTAGATTCAAAATAATGATAAAACGTGCCTTTGGCAATATCAACGGCTTTAACAATATCGTTCACTGTAGTATCTTTTA
The DNA here is from genome assembly GCA_947631095.1 of uncultured Wohlfahrtiimonas sp. GTDB lineage: Bacteria > Pseudomonadota > Gammaproteobacteria > Cardiobacteriales > Wohlfahrtiimonadaceae > Wohlfahrtiimonas. Next base: position 17,405 of record CANRJX010000016.1, on the reverse strand, counting down.
GGCCATATTCAATGAATAATTTTAATGAAATTTGAGAGATTTCTGCATATCGTTCATCGTAAGTTTTTGTTACTCTCATATGTTTTCCTTTTGAATTTTTTACGTTAAATTTCTAAAATATACTTAATCGCTTTAGACCGATGGTCAGTCGTTTAATAATATAACAATGATAAATATTAATCAAATAAAAAGCCCATCTTTTGATGGGCTTAAAAAATCATTTATAAATCTATGGAATTTATTCTATAACTATTAATAAGTCTCCAGCTTCAACTGTATCACCTGCTTGTACATAAACATGCTTAACAACACCTATCTTCTCTGAACGTAGAATAGTTTCCATTTTCATAGCTTCCATTGTTAATAATGCATCACCTTCTTTTACATTATCACCAACTTTAACACGCATTAAACCTATCATTCCTGGCATTGGTGCGCCTGTATGATTACGATTACCCACTTCTGCTTTAATGCGTTTAGTGCTCAGTCCTTCTAAGCCCTTTTTCAAAGTTTTAAAGATGCGTTGTTCACCATTCAATTCATAGAATACTTGGCACTCCCCTTTTGCATCAGGCTCTGAAACAACAAGCATACTAATCAACAGATCTTTACCTTTTTCTAGTTGTACAGAGAATGTTTCATCTTCCACCATCGGATAGAAATAATTTTTTGTTGGAATGATTGATACATCACCATATTCATAACGGAATTTTACAAAGTCACTGAATACTTTTGGATACATAATATAAGAAGCTAAATCAGTATCCGATACTTTGTATTTAAACTTATTACTTAATTCAAAACGCAATGCTTCAAAGTTAATTTCCGGTAATTGGCTGCCAGCATTTTCAACCTCTGGTTCTTTACCTTGTAGAATTTTGCTGGTTAACTCTTTTGGTAAACCACCATTTGGAATACCTAATTCACCATTAAATAAACCAACAACGGATGCAGGGAATGCTATTTCACGTGCAGGATTTTTCACATCTTCTGCTGTTAAGTTTTGTGTCACCATCATCAAAGCCATATCACCCACAACTTTTGAACTAGGTGTTACTTTAACAATATCGCCAAACAAGTGATTCACATCCGCATAAGCTTTTGCAACTTCATCCCAACGAGATTCCAAACCAATGCTACGTGCCTGTTCTTTTAAGTTTGTATATTGTCCACCTGGCATTTCATGACGATAAATATCAGATGTTCCTGAACGAACACCAGACTCAAATGGCGCATATAATGAACGAACACCTTCAAAATATGTCGAGATTTGTGTAATTGCATCATAGTTAAAATGAGGATCACGATCTGTATGCTCTAATGCACGTAAAATTGACCCCATCGGTGGTTGACTCGTCAAGCCAGAGAAGCTATCAATCGCACTATCAACAGCATCCACACCCGCTTCAATAGCAGCCAAAACACTTGCGCCAGAAATACCTGAAGTATCATGTGTATGGAAATGAATTGGCAAACTGATCTCATTTTTCAATGCAGTTACTAGCTCTTTGGCTGCTTGTGGACGGCACAAACCAGCCATATCTTTAATGGCAATAATATGAGCGCCTGCTTTTTCAAGTTCTTTAGCCAATTTAACGTAGTAATCTAACTGATATTTAGGGCGAGATGCATCATGAATGTCTGATGTATAACAGATCGCTGCTTCACATAATTTACCTGTATCAATCACTGAATCCATGCAGTAACGCATATTATCAACGATATTCAATGAGTCGAATACACGGAAAAGATCAATACCTTTTTTCGCCGCTTGTTCAACGAAGAACTTAATAGCATTATTTGGATAACTTGTGTAGCCAACGCCATTCACACCACGAATCAACATTTGCAACAGAATATTTGGCATTGCTTCACGCAATTTTTCCAAACGATCCCAAGGATCTTCATTTAAGAAACGCATTGAAACGTCAAATGTTGCCCCACCCCAACATTCCATAGAGAACATTTGTGGTAATAATTTTTGATAATAAGGCGCAATTTTTAATAAATCATAACTGCGTACTCGTGTTGCAAACAGAGATTGGTGCGCATCACGCATCGTTGTATCTGTAATTAACACTTGTTTTTGATCCAACATCCATTGGCTGAAACCTTTTGCACCTAATTCATCTAATATAATTTTGGTACCTTTAACTTTTTGATCACTTTCAGAAGGCTTTAAGGTTGGTAAAATTGGCGTATCAAAGTGTTTAGGTATTTCACGGCCTTCCACTTCTGGATTACCATTCACTTGGATTTCAGACAAGAATTTCAATAAATAGCTTGCGCGATCTCGGCGTACTGGGAAGCTGAATAATTCGGGTGTTTCGTCAATAAAACGTGTAATGCATTCACCATTGATAAAGAGTGGATGATTAATCACATTCTCAACGAATAACAAGTTAGTCGATAAACCGCGCACACGGAACTCACGTAATGCACGATCCATACGATAAATCGCTTCTGCAGAATTTCTCCCCCAAGTTGTCACTTTTACTAATAATGAATCGTAGTATGGCGTGATCACAGCACCCGCATAAGCTGTACCACCATCTAAGCGGATACCAAATCCTGCGGGTGAACGATAAGCATTGATGGTTCCATGATCTGGCGTAAAGCCATTTGCTGGATCTTCCGTAGTAATTCTACATTGGAGCGCGGCGCCCACCATTGCAATTTTATCTTGTGTTGGCACTTCAAGCGCAGTATCACCAATGCTCAAACCTTCTGCAATACCAATTTGTGCCTTAACAATATCAATTCCTGTAATTGCCTCAGTCACAGTATGTTCTACTTGAATTCTTGGATTAACCTCAATGAAATAAAACTTTTGTGTGTCAGCATCCATCAAGAATTCAACTGTACCAGCATTTACATATTTGGCTGTTTTACCAATTTGTACAGCATAGCCACAGACTTCTGCACGTAGTTTATCATCTAAGTAAGGTGCAGGTGCACGTTCAACAACTTTCTGGTGTCTTCTTTGTACCGTACAATCACGCTCAAATAGATGGACAATATTGCCGGCCTGATCACCTAAAATTTGTACTTCAACATGGCGAGCACGCACGACTAATTTTTCTAAGTAAACTTCATCGTTACCAAATGCAGCTTTAGCTTCACGGCGAGCAACTTCAATCGCATCTAGTAATTTTGTGTCATTTTCCACAACACGCATACCACGACCACCACCGCCCCAGCTTGCTTTTAGCATTACAGGATAGCCAATCTCTTCTGCGATTTTTAGAATTTCTTCATCATCATATGGTAACGGTTTAGAAGCTGGCATTACAGGTACTCCTGCAGAAACCGCTAAATTACGTGCAGAAACTTTATTGCCTAATAACTCCAAAGTTTTTTGATCAGGGCCCACAAATAAAATGTCATTATCCTTACACGCCTTAGCCAGCTCAGGGTTTTCTGCTAAAAATCCATAGCCCGGATGAATGGCATCAGCACCTGATTCTTTTGCGATGCGAATAATATCTTCAATATCTAGGTAAGCTGCTAATGGTGGTTTACCTAAACCAACCAAATAACTCTCATCTGCTTTATAACGATGAACTGCTTTAATGTCTTGTTCAGAATAAATTGCAACTGTATTGATTCCTAATTCTGATGCTGCGCGCATGATACGAATTGCAATTTCTGATCTATTTGCAATTAATAATTTTTTAATTCTACGGCCATTTTGTAGCTCTGATGCTGCTTGAATATTCATAAACAATTCCTAGATAAGTGAATAATAAAATCAACGCATGTGAATTTATAATTCACTTATCACTAATATTCAATCCTGCTATTTTTAGCTTTTGACCATTTCTTTCTTTAGATGAAGATAAAAAAGTAGCTTGTATGTAAGCATAAAAAAATTATAAGTTATTTTATTTTCATATAGATAAGACACACATCAAACACATTAAACATGCACTAAGTTTAAAATAATGTAAATTTTAGGCTTATTAACTACTTTTCTAAACGCAACAAAATTTCATTAAATTATATTTTTAGCAATTTTGTTTCTATCATTTAATTACAACTTTTGAGCATTGGGAGAACAATCTAATAAAAATAGATCATAACTGAGCCGATAGACATAAAATAATTGCCAAAAAAATACCCAATGCTCTGCATTGGGTACTACTATCAACAATGATTTTTTATCAAGTTATGATGGAGTGTAATAATATGCACCTTCAATACCTAATGGCATGCCTAAACCCCACCAAATCAATAAGAAGATGATCCATGAGATCAAGAATGCAATTGTGTAAGGAATCATAATAGAGATCAATGTACCAATCCCTGTCGATTTAACATAGCGCTGACAATACACAACCACTAGAGCAAAATAAGTCATTAATGGTGAAATAATATTAGTAGTTGAATCACCAACACGATATGCCGCTTGTGTTAATTCTGGCGCAATCCCCAAGTGCATTAACATAGGCACTAATATAGGTGATAACAATACCCATTTTGCCGATGCAGAACCAATGAACAAGTTGATAAATGCAATGAATAAAATCGCTATAACAACTGTTGTTTTAGGCCCAACATCTAAATTTTGTAATGTTTCTGCACCAATTAGAGCGATTAAACGACCTAAACCTGATTGTGAGAATGCTTCAATAAAAAATGCACAGAAAAACATCATGATCAAGAAACTGCTCATATCCTTCATGTTCTCGGTCAATGATGCAATGATATCATCAGGTTTTTTGTAATAGCCAACCAAATAGCCATAAACAATCCCTGGAATAATAAATGTGATGAAAATAATAGCAACGATTGACTTCATCAATGGTGCACCTGCACTCGTTAATGAACCATTAGAACGCAATAATGAATCCGCAGGATAAGCCCATGCTACAAATATTGCTAAAATGATTGCCATTACTAATGAAGAGATCCAAAATGCACGACTTTCTTTAGCCGTTACTTCTTTATGTTCTTCTACTTTTGCATCTGCATCTATAGGGGAACGCTGCAATCTTGGTTCAACAATTTTATCAGTCACAAACCAACCTACAAGGATCAAGAAAAATACTGAAGCGCTTCCAAAAGCCCAGTTTGATAAAACATTCACAGTATATTCAGGATCAACAATACGTGCGGCTTCTTGAGTGATCCCTTGCAATAAAATGTCATTCGTTGATGGAATCAAGTTGGCTGAAAATCCAGCAGAAACACCTGCAAAAGCTGCTGCAATACCCGCGACAGGATTACGGCCAGCTGCATAGAATAAAATACCACCAATTGGAATGACAACAATATAACCAGCATCTGCTGCGAAATGGCTCAGCATTGCTACAAAAATAACCATCGGGGTTAATAATTTTTGAGGAGTGATGTTCAATAATTTTTGAAGAGCAACATTAACATACCCTGTGCGTTCTGCGATACCAATCCCTAGCATCCCTACAACAACAACACCCAATGGTGCAAAGGTTACGAAAATACGAACAAAATCCGTTAAAAAATATAATAGTTTTTCAGATGATAATAAATTATGTACTTTTTCTGTATGTACAACAGCTTCGCCGCTGGAGTTCGTCAGCGTAAATGAAAAGTCCATATACGACAATGGTAAAGAAACGATCATTATCAACAGCATTGAATAGAAAAATAGGAGCGCTGGTGCAGGTAATTTATTACCAACCCACTCAACCCCATTGAGAAATTTATTAATCAATCCCTTTGATTGATCTTGTAGTTTTGGCTCTTGACCCATAACAAATCCTTTATTTTGTAAATAACGCCATAATTCTACTAAAAAACTACATAATTAACTGCTTAAATTATCCCAATAATATATTTTGAACGATTAATACGACTTATCTACAAAATCTAGAATATTAATCTCATAAAAAAAACCGACAAATATGCCGGTTTTTCCAAACTCAAAAAATTATAACTTAAAGTTATAACACTCATTAAACCTTAACAATCCAACCTTCTGGTGCTTCAATATCACCAACTTGGATGCCAACCAACTCATTATAAAGTTTAGTCGTGACGGGCCCAACTTCTGTTTCGCTATAAAACACATGGAATTTATCATGTGTTTGAATTCCACCAATCGGTGCAATTACAGCCGCAGTGCCACAAGCACCTGCTTCTGTAAATTTATTCAATTCACTCAGATAAATATCTCCTTCTATCGCTTCCATGCCCAAACGCTCTTTAGCAATGTGCAATAAAGAATATTTAGTAATGCTCGGTAAAATTGATGGGGAAATTGGTGTAACAAATTTGTTATCTGCTGTGATACCAAAAAAGTTAGCTGAACCCACTTCTTCAATTTTAGTATGCGTTGCTGGATCTAAATAAACACAATCAGAGAAATTACGTTCATGTGCTTCATATCCTGGCAATAAGCTTGCTGCATAGTTACCACCCACTTTAGCAGCGCCCGTTCCCATTGGTGCGGCACGATCGTATTCAGAAATGATAAAGTTTGTTGGTGTTAAGCCACCTTTAAAATATGCACCCACCGGCATACAGAAAACTGTAAACAAAAACTCAGGCGCAGGTCTTACACCGATATTTGCCCCAACCCCAATGTATAATGGACGAATATATAAAGATGCTCCTGTACCATACGGCGGAACATAAGCTTCATTTGCTCTCACAACTTCTTTAATAGCCTCAACAAACATCTCTTCAGGAATTTGCGGCATGCGTAAACGACGTGCACTTTCATTCATTCGTTTTGCATTTTCATATGGACGAAATAAATTAATAGAACCATCTTTTGTACGGTATGCTTTTAAACCTTCAAAACATTGTTGGCCGTAATGCAATGCTGTTGAACCTTCATGAATATGCAGTGTAGGATCTTCAGTTAAACCACCTTTTTTCCATTCTCCATTTTCATGTTTTGCTAAAAAACGAAATGGCGTTTGAATATAACTGAATCCCAAATTAGCCCAATCAATATCTACTTTTTGTGACATTTTTTATCCTTTAATCACTTAACTATATTGTGGAAGATCATCATCTTCGAGATCACGATCATCAAAACTTTCAATAATATTTATCTCATTAATGGTTCTACCAATATCAGTAAATACTAATGCATTAATATGTTTAATATATTTTTCAAGCTCTGCATAGGTGATGCGTAAAATTTTCTGTACTGCATCGACAGATTGTAGCTCTGCAACCGATTCTTCGACTTCTTTGAAAGTATTACCATATTTAGTGCTATCTAATAATACGACTTTACATGTTACATAATCTGGTTCAAAGCTGACAAACCCGAAGCCGATTAAATAATATTTATTCATATCAATATTATATTCACGACAAAGTGCTACTAAACTAGAGATTCGACCTTCCCAATCTATTTCAATTTGACCGACTAAATCACTATATTTTGTTTTTGTTGCAGGTTTAGTAATAGGGAGTCTTTTCATAATTTTCTCTTCTTTATCCATTTTTTGGCATTAAGTTAAATTAAAAAATCTTTCAAAAAGCGCCCCGTTGCGCTTTTATCATTATTGGCGATGTCCTCTGGTGTTCCTTCTCCAACAATGCTACCACCTTTATAACCGCCTTCTGGCCCTAAATCAATAATCCAATCGGCTGTTTTAATCACATCCAAATTATGTTCAATAATAACAATAGTATTGCCTTGGTCACGCAAAGTATTAATCACTTTTAAAAGCTGAGCAATATCGTGAAAGTGTAAACCTGTCGTTGGTTCATCTAAAATATATAATGTTTTGCCAGTATCACGCTTAGAAAGCTCACGAGATAGTTTTACACGCTGTGCTTCACCGCCTGATAAGGTCGTCGCATTTTGGCCAAGCGTAATATAACTCAAACCCACATCAATTAATGTGATTAATCGTCTATGAATCACAGGAATGGCCTCAAAGAAAGTACAAGCATCTTCGACTGTCATATCCAAAACTTCGCTGATATTTTTGCCTTTATATAAAATATCCAAAGTTTCACGGTTATAACGTTTCCCTTTACAGACATCACACATCACATAAACATCTGGCAAGAAATGCATTTCAACCTTAATTAGACCATCGCCTTGGCAAGCTTCACAACGCCCGCCTTTTACGTTAAAGCTAAAGCGCCCTGCAGTATATCCTCTTGCACGAGATTCAGCCGTACCTGCAAACAACTCACGAATGGGTGTAAATAATCCCGTATAAGTGGCTGGATTTGATCTTGGCGTTCTGCCGATTGGGCTTTGATCAATATTAATCACTTTATCAATATGTTCTAAACCTTTCATCTCTTTAACAGGCGCAACTTCTTGGCTCGCACGATTCAAAATATTTGCAGTGTATGGATATAACGTATCGTTTACTAATGTCGATTTACCTGAACCTGAAACCCCTGTTACACAAGTCAACAAACCCACAGGAATATTCACACTTACATTTTTAAGATTATTACCGGTTGCACCAATAATGGATAATTGTTTTTCAGGATCATTCACGACACGTTGCTTAGGAACTTCAATCGCCTTTTGCTTAGATAAATATTGTCCCGTTAAAGATTCAGGCACTGCCATAATCTCTTTAACATTTCCTTGCGCAACAATTTCACCGCCATGTACGCCAGCTCCGGGACCAATATCTACAACATAATCAGCGGCTCTTATGGCATCTTCATCATGCTCAACCACAATCACAGTATTTCCCAAATCTCTTAAATGAATCAGAGTTTTTAATAGACGCTCATTATCGCGCTGATGCAAACCAATAGATGGCTCATCAAGAACATACATAACGCCGACTAAACCTGCACCAATTTGAGAGGCTAAGCGAATTCTCTGGGCTTCACCGCCTGATAATGTCTCAGCTGAACGAGACAAATTAAGATAATCCAACCCAACATTCACCAAGAAACCTAAACGTTCATTAATCTCTTTTAAAACTTTATCAGCAATTTCAGCTTTAGCACCTGCTAATTTCAGCGTAGATGCCCAATTAAGTGCATCATCAATCGACATTGCTGTCACTTGATTAATGGCATGATCATGAATCAATACATTTCTAGCAGATTCATTTAAACGTGCACCTTTACACTCAACACAAGGACGAGAAGTTAAATATTTTGCCAGCTCTTCTCGCATACTTTGAGAATCAGTTTCACGATAACGTCTTTCTAAATTAGGCAAAATACCTTCAAATACATGTGTTCTTTTAACCACTTTGCCATTTGAACCAAAATATTCGAAATCAATCTCTTCATCACCACTGCCATTTAAAACAATTTCTTGAATTTTTTTAGGTAGATCACTAAAGGGTAACTCAGGATCGAACTTATAATGTTTAGCCAATGACAAAATCATAGAGTAATAATAAAAAGCTTTCTTATCCCAACCACGAACTGCACCAGTTGCTAAAGATAACTCATCACTTGTGATCACTTTACTCGGATCAAAGTATTGGCTCACCCCCAAACCATCACAAGAAGGACAAGCGCCCGATGGATTATTAAAAGAAAATAAACGTGGTTCTAGCTCAGGCAATGAAAAACCACATTCAGGACAAGCATAATTTGCTGAAAATTGCAGCATAATCGTTGGATCATTCATATCTACCGCATAAACTAATCCCGATGATAATGTTAATGCTGTTTCAACAGATTCCGCCAAACGCTGTGCGATATCACCTCTTACCTTAAATCGATCAATGACAACTTCGATATTGTGTTTTTGTTTAGGATTAATCTCTGGCAGCTCATCAATTTCATAAACTTCGCCATCTATGCGTAATCTCAAATAACCTTGAGACTTTAGGCCTTCAATCAACTTAATGTGTTCGCCCTTACGATCTCTAATGACAGGCGCTAATAACATTATGCGCGAATCTTCTGGAAGATTTAAAATCTGATCAACCATTTGGCTAACAGTTTGTGCGTGTAATGCTAAATGATGCGTTGGACAGTGTGGCACACCAATTCGCGCAAATAATAAACGTAAATAGTCATAAATCTCCGTCACTGTGCCCACAGTTGATCTTGGATTATGTGACGTTGATTTTTGTTCAATAGAAATGGCTGGTGATAAACCTTCGATATGATCAACATCTGGCTTATCCATCATGGATAAAAACTGACGCGCATAAGCAGATAAAGATTCAACATAACGCCTTTGGCCTTCAGCATATAAAGTATCAAATGCCAATGATGATTTACCAGAGCCTGATAATCCTGTAATCACAATCAACTTATTGCGTGGTAAAGTTAAACTAATATTCTTTAAATTGTGGGTGCGAGCACCTTGAACCGTTATATTTTCCATGCTTACTCTCAAAAAAGATCACTCCCATAAAGGGAGTGATCGAATAATCAATGACTGATTACTGAATGGGGCTTTCTTTCACAAAAATCAAACTTTTTAATAAATTTAGTGCTTCATAAAGCTGATTATCTGAAACTGCTAAACTCCGAGCTTTTTCTGATTGCTTGAAAGCTGTAATTGTCTGTTCTTTATCGGAACCTTTGTTTAAATGTTTCACTAAATTTTCTTCGCGAATAAAGTTTGAATTTTTCTCTGAATCAACATTCAAAGATAGTAATTCAATATTTGGAGAAATCCCTTCGCCTTGAATTGAACGACCTTCTGGCGTGTAGTAAAGCGCAGTTGTGTATTTCATACCTTGCCCTTCTGCCAAATTAACAACAGACTGCACTGATCCTTTACCAAAACTCTTTTCACCCGCAACAACACCACGACGCTGATCTTGAATCGCCCCTGCAACAATTTCAGAAGCTGAAGCTGATCCACCATTGATTAATACAACCAAAGGTGCACCTTCTAATACATCCCCTGGATTGGCAGTAAAATCAATTCTCGAAGCTGGATCTCTACCTTGTGTATAAACAATCAAACCTGTTTCTAGAAATAGATCAGAGATACTGACTGCTTGTTCCAAAACACCACCAGGATTATTGCGCAAATCTAAAATTAAGCCTTTTAATGCTGATTTTTTTGACTGCGCTTGCTTCTTCAATTCAACAATCGCATTACTCATTTCATCAGCTGAACGCTCTTGGAACTGACTCAAGCGAATATAACCAAATTCATTATCAATTAATTCGCTTTTAATGCTCTCAGTTTTAATCACATCACGCACAACAGGAATGGTTAGTGGTGAACGCTCATTTTCACGAATGATTGTTAATACAACTTCCGTACCCGGCTCACCTTTTAATAAATCGACCGCCTTAGAAACATCTGTTGATTGAACAGCAGTTGAATCAATTTTAATAATTAAATCACCCGCTTTAATGCCTGCTTTTTTTGCAGGCGAACCATCCATAGGTGAGATGACACGTATTAAACCATCTTCACTGACCACTTCAATTCCTAAACCTGCAAATGAACCTGTCGTAAATTCTTGTACTCTTTTATAAGACTCAGCATCATAAAACTCAGAATGAGGATCTAATCCACTCAACATACCTTTGATAGCGTTATTGATTAAAGTTTCTTCTGTCACTTCTTCAACATAATTTGCTCTTAATTGTTCATAAACATTCACAAACAACAGTAATTGCTGAACGGGCAAATTTTCTGTGGCAATTTCATCCGCAACATTTTCAACGTTATGAGCTATAGGTGCACTCACTTGCCTCTGCTCGATCGTCAATGCAAAGCTCTCACTATTTGCAAAAGATAAGAAAGACAACACGCCTAGCGCAAGTAAAGATTTTTGAAACTTTTTCATTCTGAGTTTCTCCGTTTTTTATTATTTAAAATGAATTAAACTTTTACCTGTCATCTCTTCCGGCTGTTCTACACCCAATAAATGCAAGATTGTTGGCGCAATGTCTTTTAAAGCACCATCTGGCGATAATACTGCAGGTCTACCTAAATAAATTAATGGGACTGGTCCAGTTGTATGAGCCGTATGTGGTTGGTTTTTCTCCTCATCCCACGTTAATTCAGCATTACCATGATCAGCTGTCACAAGTAATTCACCACCCACAGATAATACAGCATCATAAACACGGCCCATGCATTCATCAACAGTTTCTACTGCTTTCACGATTGCATCAAATACGCCTGTATGCCCAACCATATCAGGGTTTGCAAAGTTACAAATAATCACATCAAACTTTTGAGAAAGAATGGCATCCACTAAATTATCAGCAACTTCAGGTGCGCTCATTTCAGGCTGTAAGTCATAAGTGGCAACTTTAGGTGAATTCACCATAATTCTATCTTCACCTTCAAATTTTTCTTCACGACCACCATTGAAGAAAAAAGTTACATGAGGATATTTCTCAGTTTCAGCCATACGCAATTGCGTTAAGTTATTTGCGGCTAAAACTTCACCCAAACCATTCACTAATGATTGTGGTGCAAAAGCAATTTCTGCATGAATATCATCTTTGTATTCAGTTAAACAAACATAATGCGCCAACTTAGGACGATATTTAGGCACAAAGCCTGAGAAATCATCTTCTGTGAACGGATATGTTAATTCACGAGCACGATCAGAGCGGAAGTTCATGAAAATAACAGAATCACCATCTTCCATTTTGACAGGTGCGCCAATCACAGTTGCTTTCACAAATTCATCATTTTCATCACGAGCATATGCTTCTTCTAAACCTTCAGAAGCAGTTGTTGCTGTAAATTGCCCTAAACCTTGGCTCACTAAATCATAAGCTTGTTCAACACGCTCCCAACGATTATCACGATCCATCGCATAATAACGACCGATGATTGTAGCAATGCGTCCAACTTTAGTTTCTGCAAAGACAGCTTCAGCACGTTCAATATAAGTTGCCGCGGAACGTGGAGATGTATCACGACCATCTAAAAATGCATGCAAATAAATTTTCGTTAGACCCAATTTAGCAGCCATTTTGATTAATGCATGAATATGAGTCTCTTCAGCATGAACACCGCCATCTGATAACAAACCAAAGATATGCAGTGCCTTATTGCTCTCTTTCAAATCTGTTAATGTTTTTAAAATCACTGGATTTTTTTCAAACTCACCTTCTTCAATCGCTTTAGAAATTCTAGTGAGATCTTGGTAAACCACACGCCCTGCACCAATATTAATATGACCAACTTCTGAGTTACCCATTTGGCCATCTGGCAAACCTACTGCTAATCCTGAGGTTTTCAATAAAGTGCATGCACCATCTGTTTTAAACTCTTCAAAATTTGGTGTATCCGCAGCCAATACAGCGTTATATCGCATATCAGTGCGATAACCCCAGCCATCTAAGATACAAAGAACAATAGGTTTTGGGACATTATTCATGGTCATTTCCTTTAAAAATTCGATTGTAAAGCCGTAAAATCTGTTCATTATAATGAATAATCATTGTGCTTTCAGGATTCCTTTAGCCAATATCTCTCACAGTGTCATAATTCTGCCATATTCATTTCGTATTCTCAGTGCCATCAGATTTTATCTAACTATTAATTTAAATCTTTGGGAGAGGATTATAATGGGCAGACCTTCAGTTTGTGTTAATGAACAAAACGAAATTACTAACGAAACAAACAATCCTGTTTTTTCTGAAATTCTAGAAAAACCACTATCTCGTCGCAGTATGTTAAGCAAAGCTGGTATGGGTGCAGGTTTATTGGGTTTATTTACATTACCTTTAGCAAACGTTGCAAAAGCAGTTTCTTCAACTTCAGCTGCGACTGTAAAACCATTATCAAAAGAAGAATTAATTCGCTTTAAAGCTGTTCCATTCTCAGCAAAAGATGAAGTGATTGTGCCTGAAGGCTATGAAGCAAAAGTATTCTATCGCTGGGGTGATAGTGTTGGCTTAGATGGCAATATGCCAGAGTTCAAGCTAGATGGTTCAAATACTCACGATGAGCAAGCTGCACAAGCAGGTATGAATCATGATGGCATGGCATATTTCCCAATTAATAATGCCAATAAATCAACAAATGGCCTATTAGTGATGAATCATGAATATGTAGACAACGGTTTATTATTCCCTGATGGCGACATGAACTGGTCTTTAGATAAAGTGCGTAAAAGCCAAAATGCAATGGGTATTTCAGTCATTGAAGTACAAAAAGATGGTGATGAATGGAAAGTTGTTCGTCCATCTAAATATGCCCGTCGCATTACTCCGATGACAGAAATGTCTATCGAAGGTCCGGCTAAAGGCAATGATTTAATGAAAACTGCTGCTGATCCTAAAGGTGAGGTTGTACTTGGAACAATGCAAAACTGTGCAAATGGTGAAACACCATGGGGCACTTACTTAACTTGTGAAGAAAACTGGTCTGACATCTTTGTTAAAAAAGGTGGCCAAAATGAATTAGAAAAACGTTATGGCATAGCAACTGAAGATGCTGGCTACCGTTGGAATGAATTCGATGATCGTTTTAACGTAGACAAAAACCCTAATGAACCAAATCGCTTTGGTTGGGTTGTCGAAATTGATCCTACTGATCCTAAATCTAAGCCAATCAAACATACAGCTTTAGGTCGCTTTAAACATGAAGGTGCTGAAATTGTCATCGCTCCTACAGGAGAAGTGGTTGCTTACATGGGAGATGATCAACGCTTTGAATACATCTATAAATTTGTATCTAAAGGAAAATTTGATCCTGCAAAAGGTAAAGCAAACAGTAAATTATTGGATGAAGGTACATTATATGTTGCTAAATTCAATGAGGATGGTTCTGGTGAATGGGTTCCTTTAGTGTATGGCCAAAACGGCTTAACCAAAGAAAATGGCTTCACAAATCAAGGGGATGTTGTGATCAATGCGCGCAAGGCTGCTGACTTAGCAAATGCGACAAAAATGGATCGCCCTGAATGGATTTCTGCAAACCCATTAGTACCAGGATCTATTTACTGCACATTAACTAACAATAAGAACCGCGGTAAAGATGGCTATCCTGACATTGATGCTGCAAATCCTCGTGCAAACAATTTATTTGGCCATATTATTCACTGGGATGAAAAAAATGGTAATGCTGCATCAGAGACTTTTGAGTGGGATATCTTAGTCCTAGCCGGTAAAGATAAAACTCAAGACCGTAACCATTTAGCCAATAACCGTGGCGATCTATTCGGTAGCCCTGATGGCTTAAAATTTGACCATAATGGCTTGTTATGGATTCAAACAGATGTTTCTTCTTCTACGCTTAATCAAAAAGAATACGAAGGCATGGGCAATAACCAAATGTTAGTGGTTGATCCTGAAGAAGGCTATTTCAAACGTTTCTTAACAGGTCCAAATGGCGCAGAGGTTACAGGCATAGCATTCACTCCTGACAATAAAACCATGTTTATCAATATTCAACACCCAGGTGAACCAGCAGAAGGAAACTCTGACCATCAGAATCCTAATCAAATCTCAAGCTGGCCTGATCATAATTCAAAAGGTCGCCCTCGCGCTGCAACTGTTGTGATCAAACGTACTGATAACGGTGTGATTGGATTATAAAATCAATATAAAAAGAAGCATAATATTAATAATAACAATATATTAATAATATTATAAAAACTATAAACTCAGCGTACTAATAACACATACAAAGCTGATATAACTAAAATTTAACGCCCCATAAGATTATCTTTTGGGGCTATTTTTTATCGTGAGCTATACATTCCTAACCTGACTCAGTATGATTTATTATGACTATTTATTAATGGTCATAATATTTATAACAATTAAATTAATATTAAAAAACATATTGGAGGATATACATGGTTGGATCTTTGCGTTCACTCATCGCACTGGGCATTTTAGGTGCAACAAGCATTGGCTTTTCATATGCCCAAGTGACATATGGTGTAGAAGGTGAATCATTTCACCCTGTTTTTGCAAAAAATGGCATGGTTGCCACTCAAGATCCATTTGCCACCCAAGTGGGTTTAGATGTTTTAAAAAATGGTGGCAATGCAATTGATGCAGCTGTTGCAATCGGTTATGCCCTTGCCGTTACTCACCCACAAGCCGGGAATATTGGTGGTGGTGGATTTATGCTCATTCACTTTGCAGATGGCACAAACACAGCGATAGATTTTAGAGAAATTGCGCCCAATAATGCATCTCGCAACATGTACTTAGATGAAAATGGCAATGTTATTCCGAATGAATCATTAAGTACGTTAAATGCCTCTGGTGTACCAGGTACTGTTGCTGGTTTAACTTATGCGCTTGAAAAATATGGTACTCAAAAAAGTGCTGATGTTTTAAATCCTGCAATTGAATTAGCAGAAAAAGGCTTTCCTATAAGTTTAAATCTTGGCAATGTGTTAGAAACATATGGCGTTGAAGCATTAGGTCCCCACGCAAGTAGCCGCGTGATTTTCTTTGATGAAAATGGCGAGATTCTCAAAGAAGGCGATACTTTAATCCAAAAAGATTTGGCTGAAACATTAAAACGCATTCGTGACAATGGTGCGGATGACTTCTATCAAGGTGAAACTGCACAAAAAATAGCTGCTCATATGGCAAAAGGCGGCTTAATTACGTTAGATGATTTAAAAGGATATAAAATTGTAGAACGTGAACCTGTGGCAGGTACATATAAAGACTTTGAAATTATATCTATGCCACCACCCTCTTCTGGCGGCATTCATATTGTGCAAATTTTAAATATTTTAGAAAATTTTGATCTCAAAGATACTGGCCCAAATAGCGCACAAACTTATCATTTAATGAGTGAAGCAATGAAACATGCTTATGCTGATCGTACAGAATATTTAGGTGATCCAGATTTCAACAAAGTACCAGTGAATGAGTTAATCAGTAAAGAATATGCTAAACACATTGCACAAAAGATTGATCCTAAGAAAGCAACACCTTCATCCTCAATCAAACATGGTGATTTGACGCCATATGAATCAACTCAAACAACACATTATTCTGTTGTAGATCAATATGGTAATGCGGTTGCTGTCACTTATACGCTCAATACCAACTTTGGTTCAGGCATTGTGGCAGATGGCACAGGCGTTTTATTGAATAACCAAATGGATGACTTCTCAAGCAAACCAGGTGTACCAAATGTGTATGGTTTAATTGGCGGTGAAAGCAATGCCATTGAAGCGAAAAAACGCCCACTTTCATCCATGTCGCCAACGATTGTTTCTAAAGATGGTGAAGTTTTTGTAGTCACAGGAAGTCCGGGTGGTAGTCGTATCATTACAACAGTTTTGCAAATTCTATTAAACACAATGGAATACGACATGAACATTGCTGAAGCAAGTGCAGCTCCTCGTATTCATCACCAATGGTTGCCTGATTATATCCGTGTTGAAAAAGGTGTCAGCATCGATACAATCAATCGCCTAAAAGAAATGGGACATGATGTGAAAGTTGAGCCTGTCATGGGCAGTACGCAAAGCATTATGCGCACCAAAGATGGATTATTTGGTGCAACTGATCCGAGAACAACGGGTGAAAGTGCTGGTTATTAA
>CANRJX010000015.1 GCA_947631095.1 uncultured Wohlfahrtiimonas sp. | reverse complement strand
TCGAAATTGCAGCAAAGGAATAGCGCAGCAAACCAATATTTACAGTAGTTTTTGGTAAGTATTTTTGATTGTATCGACAGGTTTCACAGTGTTGTTGCCAAATAACTAACCCAAGATTAGCTTGTGGGTAATAAGCAAAGTCAATAATTTTAATCATCCCTGTTTTGATGTTTTCAAAAGCCATTACTGGCTTTATGAACGGATGATAAATAGTGATTTTTGCAGCTAATTCGTTTAGAGAAAGTTTTTGATTATTGAAATATTCAATTTGTTGGATGCTTTTTGTATTTTCCGATTTTACTGCTTGAAAATGTGTCCCAGTAATAAAGGAATTGTACGATCCGTGAAATGCGTTTGTAACACTAGCGGTTAAAACGAGGGTACAACTTATTAATGCAGTAGTAATACGCTTTTTAACAATTTTTCCCAATGCTACAAACTCTATTTTTTCATTAAATAAATCTAAATAATTTGATCTATATCAAGTAAAATATGATTATATCATGATTTTTTATAATAAAGCATGAATTAATATTTTTTTGATATACTGCACGCTCGCTAAAGAGCAGAGGTTCTAGCGCAACCCTCTATAAAAAACTAAGGAGATCAATGTGAATCAAGATCGTGCCATCGTCGTTTTCAGCGGCGGACAAGACAGTACGACTTGCCTATTTTGGGCAAAAAAACACTTTAAAGAAGTAATTGCTTTAACTTTCGATTACGGACAAAGACACAATAATGAAGTTGATCATGCCAAAGCGATCGCAAAAGAGCTAAATATAGAATGGATTTCTTTTAAACTGGATCTATTTGAAAATTTAACTAAAAATGCTTTAACCAGCAGCGATATTGCCATTTCAACAGAAGATGGTGAACTACCATCTACCTTTGTTCCCGGTCGTAATCATCTATTTTTCTCTATTGCAGCTATGGTGGCTTATCAAAAAAGCGCCAAACAGATCATTGTAGGTGTCAGTGAAACCGATTTCAGCGGATATCCTGATTGTCGAAATAATTTCGTCAAATCTTTAAATGTTACGTTAAATCTCGCAATGGATGCCTCTTTTGATATTCATACGCCTTTAATGTGGCTCGACAAAAAAGAAGTTTGGGCATTATCAGATCAACTCGGCGCATTTGAATATGTGCGTGATAAAACACTGACATGCTACGAAGGCATTCCATCTTATGGATGTGGTAAATGCCCTGCATGCGAGCTTCGTCAAAATGGATTGGATTCGTATTTGGCAGAACGAGGGGATCAATAAATGTTGCAACAATTTTATCCTACACCCAATCATAGCTATCGCTTTGAGCTCAACAAAGATATGCATTTTG
Organism: uncultured Wohlfahrtiimonas sp.; assembly: GCA_947631095.1. Lineage (GTDB taxonomy): Bacteria > Pseudomonadota > Gammaproteobacteria > Cardiobacteriales > Wohlfahrtiimonadaceae > Wohlfahrtiimonas. Next base: position 29,162 of record CANRJX010000015.1, on the reverse strand, counting down.
CTGCCGCTCATTTTTTACCGAATGAAAAAGCTGGCATTTGTCAGCAAATGCACGGACATACCTACTTTGCTAACATTACAATTGCTGGCAATGAATTAGATGACTGCGGTTTTTTGGTTAACTTTAAAAGCATTAAACAATTAATTCATGGAAGTTATGACCATACTTTACTGAATGATCATGAGGAATTTAAAAATATCTCACCATCCACCGAACTATTTAGCAAAATCGTCTGGAAAAAAATACAAAATTATCTCTCTGAATTACCGCATAAACCTCGTTGTATCCAAGTGTTAATTCGCGAAACGCCATCAAGCTATGTTCGCTATGTTCCTCAGGGGGAGGATTTTATATGAACTTCCCTGTCTTAGAAATATTTGGCCCCACAATTCAGGGAGAAGGCATGGTCATCGGCCGCAAAACATGCTTTGTGCGTTTAGCTGCTTGTGATTATCAATGTGTTTGGTGTGATTCTAAATTTACTTGGGACGGCTCAGTTAAACCTACTTTAATGACAGCAACTGAGATTTTAGCCGCATTAAAGGAACTACAAGATAATCAAGTTGACCATATAACAATCAGCGGTGGTAACCCAGCCCTTTATAAAGGCCTAGATACTTTAGTAATTTTATTGCAGAAAGAAGGATTTAAAGTTGCAATTGAAACTCAAGGTTCTCATTGGAATGATGCTTTACTGCTGATTGATGAAGTCACGTTGTCACCCAAGCCACCTTCAAGCCAAATGGATACTAACTTTGAATTGCTAACGGATATTATTAATAAACTGCAAGATAGAGATGTTTCTCTTAAAGTGGTCGTTTTTGATGAGATTGATTTGCAATATGCTGAAAAAGTTCACGCTCTATATCCATCCATTCCACTATTTATACAAGTGGGGAATGATAATACAGATGAAATGGATGAAAATACTATTTCTAGTTATTTGTTGAAACGTTATGCAGATCTTGTGGAATTAGTAATTGTCTCAAAAACATTAAAGAATGTTCGCATCTTACCGCAATTACACGCACTCTTATGGGGCAATCGTCGAGGAGTTTAAGTTATAAAATGCCATTATTAATTAATAATGGCATTTTTACTTTTTGTGTCAAAAAATTACTAATAATAATCACTTAACCCTTCATCATATTTAAAAGTAGCATGGTTTATGCTATGTTCGAAAAATTAACATAATCATTACCCCCTTAGGAAAATTTATATTATGAAGACAAAAAAAATATTATTACTTTTATCATTATTGATGCCTTTTTCAATGGGCTCATTTTCAATGGCTGAGGCTAAAAAACGTGTTGCAATTACTGCAATAGTTGAGCATCCAGCATTAGATCAAGCACGACAAGGCGTCATTGATGAACTAAAAGATGCAGGTTATGTCGAAGGTGATAACTTAATCATTGAATTCCAAAGTGCACAAGGTAATACAGCTACAGCTGCACAAATCGCTAAAAAATATGCAGGCGATAATCCTGATGTGATCGTCGGCATCGGAACACCAAGCGCACAAGCATTAATCGCATCAACTAGAACAGTGCCAATTGTTTATACTGCTGTGACTGATCCTGTGGCTGCAAATCTTGTGCGTAGCTGGGAAGCAACAGGTGGTAATGTAACGGGTGTTTCTGATCACTTGCCATTAGAACCACAAGTGGAACTCATCAAAAAAATCGTGCCAAATGTTAAAAATGTTGGATTTGTTTATAGTCCTGGCGAGGTCAACTCAACAATCGTTCTAAAAGAATTATCAGACGTATTGGCAAAAGACAATATTAATGTTGTGGCTGCACCAGCTCAACGCACAACAGATATTCCAACTGCAGCAAAAAGTTTACAAGGTCGTGCCGATGTAATCTACACAAGTACAGACAATAACGTTGTATCTGCTTATGAGTCGATGTACCAAGCCGCTGTACAAACAAAAATTCCATTAATCGCTTCAGATACATCTTCAGCTGAACGAGGTGCAGTAGCAGCATTAGGTGGTGATTATTATGGAATGGGCAGACAAACAGGCAAAATTGTTGTGCGTATTTTAGAAGGTGAAAAAGCCGGTGATATCCCCTCTGAAAAACCACAAAAAACACAACTTTATGTGAATTTAAAAGCAGCCGCGCAACAAGGTGTTGAGTTACCAAAAGAACTCATTGAAAGCGCTACAAAAATTATTGAATAAGTCATCAATATCTTTATAAGCCTCATACAATATTATGAGGCTTATTTGTCATTCTGTTGGAGTATCCATGTCTCTCATATCTCTTTTTGGTGCACTAGAAGTCGGCCTTATTTTTGGCTTAGTGGCTTTAGGTGTTTTAATCTCTTTTCGTATTCTAAACTTCCCTGATCTAACTGCTGATGGAAGCTTTCCATTAGGTGGCGCTGTTTGTGCCGTTTGTATTGTTTCAGGTATGAATCCTTGGTTGGCAACTTTACTTGGTACATTAGCAGGCGCAGCTGCAGGCTTTGTAACTGCTTGGCTAAATGTCTCTTTAAAAATTATGCAACTACTTGCAAGTATCTTGGTGATGATTGCACTGTATTCCGTGAACCTCAGAATAATGGGTGCACCGAATGTCCCCATTATTTGGGATCCAACCATTTTCACACCATTCATTGCTGAAGATTACAGCAATCAATACTGGGTCAAACCTTTAATTGTTTTACTCTTTGTGATTGCCATCAAATTGCTCTTAGATCGATTTTTCGCTAGCCAAACGGGCTTATCTTTACGATCAACAGGAGCTAATGCTCGTATGTCTCGTGCACAAGGTATTAATACGAATAAAATGACTTATCTAGGCATGATGGTTTCTAACGCATTGATTGCCTTGGGAGGCTCTTTATATGTACAAACCCAAGGTGGTGCAGATGTTTCCATAGGCATTGGTACAATCGTCATCGGCTTAGCTGCTGTGATCATCGGTGAAACATTAATCACATCTAGAAAAATATTTTGGATCACATTATCCGTTATTGTCGGTGCAATTTTATATCGATTATTCATAGCATTAGCACTTCATAGCGGACCATTACAAAGCCTAGGATTTGGCGCACAAGATTTAAACTTAATTACTGCTATTTTAGTTGTGATTGCCTTGGTGTTACCGCAAATTAAAACTAAATTGAAAAAAATGAAAGGGAGAAGATAATCATGATGCAGTTAAAAGATATTCGCGTGATTTTCAATGAACATACACCCTTAGAAAATGTAGCTATTCAAAAAATTAATCTCACCATTCGTGAAGGAGAGTTTGTAACAGTAATAGGTAGTAATGGCGCGGGGAAATCAACATTACTAAATAGTATCAGTGGTGATATTTCTCTGACTGAAGGCGAAATATTCATTAATAATGAAAATGTAACCAACCAATCTGTATCAAGCAGAGCTAGAATGGTGGCTCGTGTGTTCCAAGATCCTATGGTGGGCACTTGTGAAAGCTTAACAATCGAAGAAAATATGGCGCTCGCTTATGGCCGTGGTAATAACTCAGGGTTAGGCTTGAATTCAGCAATTACATCAGATCGTCGTAAAATATTTCGTGAGCATTTAGCGACTTTAAATTTAGGCTTAGAAAATCGCCTTGAAGATAGTATGGGATTATTATCAGGTGGACAACGCCAAGCCATCAGCTTATTAATGTCTTCTTTGCAACCTTCTAAAATTTTATTATTGGATGAACATACTGCTGCGCTTGATCCTAAAACCGCCGCATTCGTACTGCAATTAACAGAAAAGATCGTTACAAAAAATAAACTCACAACATTGATGGTCACTCACTCAATGCAACAAGCTTTAACTTACGGAACAAGAACCATCATGCTCCATCAAGGCGAAATTATTTTAGATGTTTCAGGCGAAGTGCGTAAAAACTTGAGCATTTCAGACCTATTAGAGCTATTTGAACACAAAAAAGGTAGTAAAGTCAGTGATGATGCTTTATTACTAGGCTAAATCAAAAAGCCCGTAAAAATTAATATTTACGGGCTTTTCAAATGTATTTATAAGTTTTCAATCACTCTTTTAAGAACTTTATCAACTTTCCCATCTAAACCATCATCAATCATTTTATTTAGATCTTTTTTGAATCTTTTTCTTTCTTTTTCTCTTTTTTTAGCTTCTTTTCTCATCTCTTTTTCATATTTCTTGCGCTCTTTCTGCTCTTTTTTCCACTCTTTTTCAGATTTAAAATATCGTTGCTCATCCCTATATCCCTTATGGTCAGAGTAAGTATGACGTTTATCTATTTTTTTTAATCTAGAATACTCATCACAGCCTTGTTTAAATCCCGAATCACAAACCTGCCAAAAATACTCTCTTGCCTTACCATAATTGCGTTTTTGTAAGTAATACTCTCCAAGTTCCATCTTAACTTTAGGATTATCTAAATACACCTCAGCCAATGCAGATAAATATGGCCAATTATTTGCAGAAGCTTGACTCGAAATTAGCAATGTCAATAACACAAAAATGCTTGCGATAGACTTCATTACTCTATTTTTTTTCACCATAAATAACTCTCTTTAAATACTCAATGCTATTTAATTTAACGTAATCGAGTCTAGTTAGCTTATTTTGCTAGGTCAAACAATTGACAAAGATTTACTTTCTATTATTACAATTGTTTAATCTATTCATTGATCAATATTTAAACTCTTTCATATGCCTATATTTATAATTTTGTATATACATATTATTTCTCAATTAATCTTTGTTATATTTGATCTAAGTGCTTATTACAGAAAGATTATTTGAACACAACAGAAATTGGCAATATTTTATTAGTATTGACTATACAATATAAAAAAGATAAAACTATACATTATTCATAAAAAACTAAAGTGGATGACAAGGTAATAACTATGATTAAACATGAAAATTCAATGAATCAAGAAATTGTATGGACAAATGGTCGAATCATTACTATGGATCCTACAATAGATGATGGTTATGGACTCTTGGAATCTTATGACTTAATCACTAAAAACAGTGAGATTATTGCGATAGTGCCGAAAGGTAAACATCCAACTTCTTCGAATACAGAAATTATCGATTTGAAAAATGCTTTAGTTACACCTGGCTTAATTGATTGCCATACTCATTTAGTATTTGGTGGTAATAGAGCAAAAGAGTGGGAAATGCGCTTAAATGGCGTGCCATATGTTGAGATTGCTAAAAATGGTGGTGGCATTAATTCAACAGTACAGGCAACTAGAAATACTAGCGAAAAAGAATTATACGAACAAGCTTATAAAAGAATGCGCGCTTTAGCTAATGAAGGTGTAACGACCATTGAAGCAAAATCTGGTTATGGACTAGATTTAATCAATGAACGTAAACAGTTAAATATTTATCGTTCTTTATCGAAAAACTTCCCAATAGAAATTACATCGACATTACTATCTGCACATGCTGTTCCACCGGAATACAAAGGTCGAGATGATGAATACATTGATTTAATTTGTGCAGAAATCTTACCCACTTTATGGAAAGAAGACCTATTCGAAGCAGTCGATGTATTTTGTGAAAATGTCGGTTTTACCCTAGAACAAACTCAAAAAGTATATGAAACTGCCGCTGCATTAAATATTCCAGTTAAAGGCCATATGGAGCAGTTATCAAATTTAGGTGGAAGTGCGTTGGTCGCTAAATATCATGGTTTATCTGTTGATCACATCGAATTTTTAGATAAAGCGGAAATCCAAGAATTAGCCAAAACAAGAACTGTTGCGACCTTGCTACCTCTTGCCTTCTATTTTTTACGCGAAACTAAAAAACCACCCATTGATCTACTTCGCCAATACAACATCCCAATCGCGATCTCAACAGATTTCAATCCTGGTACTAGCCCTTTCGCTTCTATTCGCTTAGCAATGAATGCGGCATGTGTTCAATTTGGGCTCACACCACTAGAAGCTTTTATTGGCGTGACTAGAAATGCAGCACAAGCTTTAAACAAAGAAAAAACTCATGGACAAATTCGAGTGGGTTACAAAGCTAATTTTGCCATTTGGGATGTTCAAGAACCCGTAGAAATTTTTTATGAATTGGGACATAACCCACTTATTCATAGAGTATTTAACGGCCAAATAGCACAATAATCATGGAGATTTCAAATGCAAAACTATTGGTCAAAAACCCCTGAGAATATTTGGCAAGGACGTGATGATTCTACCGAAAGTCCTTTAGCAAAACGTATTTTTCAAACAATAGAACAGCCTAGTTCTTTCTGCCCTCAATCCTATTCTAATAAAATCGCATTACTAGGATTTATGTGTGATGAAGGTGTACGTATTAATAAAGGCCGTATTGGTGCTAAGAATGCACCTAATAACATTAGACAAGCGTTGGCAAATTTAGCCTCTCATGGCGGAACAAATCAATTAGTTGATTTAGGTAATATTACTTACGACAATGGCTCATTAACAGATATTCAACGTGTTTTTACTGATCATGTTGTAAAGTGCCAAACAAATAACTTAGTAACACTCGTATTAGGTGGTGGACATGAGACTGCTTATGCACATGGTCTTGGTATTTATGAGGCGCATCCTGAAGCTACAATAGGGATCATCAATTTTGATGCACATTTAGATATTAGAACCGCACAAAATACCTCATCAGGCACTCCATTTAAACAGCTGGCTGACTACTGTGAAACCAGTAATCGTCCATTTAACTATATGTGTATTGGCGCAAATTTAGCAGCGAATACCGAGGCATTACTTCAAACAGCCAAAGAATTAAATGTTGATATTGTTTGGGATACGGAATGTAGCGAAATCAATCTTTCCAACATAATCTCAAAAATCGAAGATTTCATTAAAAAAGTAGACATTGTGTATTTAACCATAGACTTAGATGTTCTACCAACACATACAATGTTTGCAGTCTCTGCTCCGAGCGCTTTAGGCGTAGAAATGAGAATACTTCTGGCGCTAGCACATTTCATTACTCAATCAAAAAAATTAAAAGCCGTTGATTTGGTCGAATATAATCCAGATTTAGATCCACAGCATCTTTGTGCTAAAGTTGCAGCCCGTTTTGCATGGCAAATCAGTCACGACTGGCAACAGTAAAAGTTAATTAAGAGGGAGAGTCTTAATTACATAAAAATAATACAACTAACGAGGATGAATCATTATGTCTAAAAAAATTATTATTGATGGTAATAACTTAACAATTGAAGATATTGTTAATGTTGCACGCAATCATTATGAAATAGGACTCTCCCATGAGTCTATGAAAAAAATAGATCAATCTAGACAATATGTAGATGATTTGGTTGCGTCTAATAAAATCGTTTATGGGATTACTACAGGATTTGGTAACTTTAGTAATGTACATATTTCAAAAGATGAAGCAAAAGTATTACAAAGAAATTTAATCATTAGCCATGCTTGTGGTGTGGACGAGCACTTTTCAGAAGAAGTCGTTCGTGCAATTATTCTTTTACGCATTAATAATCTCGCAAAAGGATATTCAGGCATTCGTTTAAGCACGCTAGAATCTTTAATGGCAATGTTGAATAAAGGTGTTCATCCTGCAATTCCTGAAAAAGGTTCATTAGGTGCAAGTGGCGACTTAGCACCATTGTCCCATATGGTTTTACCATTATTAGGTGAGGGAGAAGCTTATTATCAAGGCCAATTAATGTCTGGTCGAGATGCGATGAACAAAGCTGGCATTGAAACCATTGAACTAACTTCTAAAGAAGGATTAGCACTGATTAATGGTACACAAGTAATGACAGCTGTTGGTGCACTCACATGTTACGATGCAATGATCTTACTTAAAGCAAATGACATTGCAGCCTCCCTTACCATAGAAGCACTTAATGGCATTACAGACCCATTTATTCCTGAGTTACACGCACTCCGCCCTCATCAAGGACAAATTGCTGTGGCTAAAAATCTTCTATCAATTTTAGAAGGCAGTGAACGAACAACTCATCAAGGTGAGTTGCGCGTACAAGATGCATATTCACTTCGCTGTGCACCTCAAGTACATGGTGCAAGTCATGACACAATCAATTATGTTCGCCAAAAGATTGAGATCGAGATCAACTCGGTCACAGATAACCCAATTATTTTAGTCGACAAGGATATGGCAATTTCTGGTGGTCATTTCCATGGTCAACCAATGGCGTTACCTTTTGATTTTCTTGGAATTGCATTGGCTGAAATTGCCAACATTTCAGAACGTCGTTTAGAGCGTTTAGTTAACCCTGCATTAAATAATGGTCTACCGCCTTTCTTAACAGAACAAGGTGGTTTACATTCAGGTTTTATGATTGTTCAATATGCTGCTGCTGCTTTAGTTTCTGAGAATAAAGTATTGGCACATCCTGCGAGTGTTGACTCTATTCCATCATCAGCTAACCAAGAAGATCATGTGAGCATGGGGACAATCGCTGCACGTAAAGCGCGTGATATTTATGAAAATGCTAAAAATGTCGTTGGTATGGAATTATTAGCAGCCACCCAAGCGATAGATCTAAATCGTAAAGATAACGGTAAAGCATTGGGTAAAGGCTCACAATCTGCTTATGATCAAATTCGTTCTGTTATCAATACATTTAGTCAAGATTGTGTGATGTACCCTGAAATTAACAAAGCAGCTGCAATAGCAGGAAGCAAGCAATTAGTTGATGCTGTTGAATCAGCCATTGGTCACTCATTGCAATAATTATTTCGTTACTCTATACCTTAAAATCATTCAAGGTTTCTGACAACAAGTACTGAGTTTTATCACTATAAAGCTCAGTACTTACTATGGGAATAAATATTATGAGTGAAACAAAATTAAAAAGAGGTTTATCACCTCGGCATGTGCTTTTTATTGGTTTAGGATCAGCTGTTGGTACAGGTTTATTTTATGGATCAGCAGGCGCAATTCAATTAGCAGGCCCAGCCATTATGCTAACTTACTTAATCTCAGGCATTGCAGTTTTTATGGTAATGCGCGCATTGGGTGAAATGATTCTTCATAACCCTATGCCTGGTGCATTTGGTGCATATGCAACTAAATATCTAGGTCCTTTAGCAGGCTTTATTACAGGTTGGACATATGTTTTTGAGATGGCATTGGTTTGCCTAGCAGATGTTACTGCTTTTGGAACTTATTTGCATTTTTGGTACCCTGAAATCCCCATTTGGACATCAGCATTGGGCGTTACATTAATCTTATGTGGCATTAACTTATGTACTGTTAAGCTATTTGGTGAATTATCTTTTTGGCTGTCTTTGCTTAAAATTGTCGCAATCGTTGCCATGATTTTAGTAGGCGGTTATTTAATTTTTTCAGGCATGATCACCTCAAATGGTAATGAAACCGAAACATTCTCTGCGGGCGTTAGTAATTTATGGGCACATGGTGGATTTGCGCCCAATGGCATTATGGGGATTATCATTTCTTTTTCTATTGTCATCTTCTCTTTTGGTGGCGTTGAAACATTAGGTTTAACAGCATTGGAAGCACGTAATCCTGAAAAAACTATTCCAATGGCAATCAATGTTGTGCCCATTCAAATTTTACTATTTTACTTCTTAGCCATAGTGGTTTTACTTTGCTTATTCCCTTGGAATCAAATTGGTTTAGGTGGCAGTCCATTTGTGGTTATTTTCCAAAACATTGGTATTTCTTCCGCTGCAAATATTTTAAATATCGTAGTCATTACTGCCGCCCTCTCTGCCATCAATAATGATATTTTTGGTGCAGGTCGAATGATGTACGGTTTAGCCAAAGAAGGTCAAGCACCAAAAAGCTTTGCGGTATTAACAAAAAATGATGTGCCATTAATGCCCGTATTAGTAATGTTTGGTGTTTTAATGATCGGTGTAGTTTTAAACTATCTAATTCATGATGGTTTATTCTTTATCATTGCTGCCATGGCAACATTTGCAACCGTTTGGGTTTGGCTTACCATTTTAGTTTCACAAGTTGCGATGCGCCGCTCTCTAACTCCTGAAGAAGCTAAGCAACTAAAATTCCCTATTCCATTTTGGCCAATTGGTCCTGCAATTGCGATTATATTCATGGTGTTTGTTATTGCAGTTATCGGAATTTATAATTGGGCCGCGTTAGTTACAGGTACAGTTTGGGTCATTCTGTTAATCGCCAGTTATTATGTTTGGGTCAAAGATAAAAAAGTCCAACTTAATAATATATAAAATTATTTTTATTAATTAATATATTGCCAATCTTTGAAATATTCATCAAAGATTGGCTTTTTTATGGTAATTCATTATGCAAATCATACACTTTAAAAATCTTGTTTCAACTCCTTGGAAAAATGGCAAAGGCACAACTCGCCAAATTATTCGTTATCCTGAAGATTCAACGCTTGATAATTTTCTCTTTAGAGTCAGTATTGCGAGTATTACTGAAACTGGTGCATTTTCTAGTTATCCAAAAATTAATCGAAGCTTAGCGGTTTTAGAAGGCAGTGATCTTGAGCTTAATCTTAATGACACAATCATTCATTTTATTCCACAAAATACGATTATTCACTTTGATGGCATTGATAAAGCCAACGTGACAGCTTGCCCAAATGCAGTTTTGGATTTTGGTGTAATGAGCCGTCAAGGATTGGCTATTCACACATTAAAAAAAATAAGCCTTCATCATAATCAATTATTCACTAGAAAAATGCCTTATACCCTGCTCTTTTCGCTAAAGAAACCAGCGACTAATATAACTATAGATAATCAAATAATTACACTTGAACAATATGATTCATTGCTATTAACACCTGAAGATCACCAGCAAATTTCTATTCAATCTGATGATAATTCTAAAGCTGATTTTTTTATCGCTGAATTTCAATTAATTTAATAATTATATTATCCAAACAATAAAAAAGGCTCTTAATTAAAGAGCCTTTGCATTATTTCTGCATCTTTATTTAGCTTTTGTTTTTTCAGCTACAATACGTTTAATCAACTCTTCTGATGGAATATATGGCAATGTAATGTGTCCTTCAGGATGATTTTTATTGTATTCAATACTTGTTGAAATAGAGTTTGGATTACGCGCCCAACTTCTTCTCGCAACACCACCCATAACATCCCACATCATTGCTGATTCAATGATTTTAGCAGCACGATCAGAGCCATCTAACACCATACCAAATCCACCATTGATGGATTTACCAATACCAACACCACCACCATTATGCAATGCAACTAAACTCATACCCCGAGCAGCATTCCCAGCAAAACACTGAGTTGCCATATCAGCCATCACATTACTACCATCTTTGATGTTAGATGTTTCACGGAATGGTGAATCCGTTCCCGATACGTCGTGATGATCACGCCCTAACATCACAGGACCAATTTCACCATTTTTAATCATTTCATTAAAACGCAGTGCGATTTTAGTACGACCTTCAGCATCTTGATACAAGATACGAGCTTGCGTACCCACAACCATTTTATTTTTCTCTGCATCACGAATCCAAATCCAGTTATCACGATCTTGCCCACGACGATTAGGATCAATACAATCCATTGCTGCAGCATCTGTTTTGCGTAAATCTTCAGGGTCACCAGACAAACAAACCCAACGGAATGGACCATAACCATAGTCAAACAATTCAGGACCTAGAATATCTTCAACATACGAAGGATAGATAAAACCATCTTTCTCGTCATAGCCATTTTTAGAGACTTCTTTAACGCCCGCATCATAAACAGATTTTAAGAAAGCATTACCATAGTCAAAGAAATATGTACCTTTAGCACTTAATTTTTGAATTAATTCAAATTGTTTACGCAAAGATGCATCGACTTTTTTTACAAAGCCATCTCTATCTTTTGCAAGCATTTCTGTTCGTTCTTCGAATGTAACGCCTTGTGGACAATATCCACCATCATAAACGTTGTGACATGAGGTTTGGTCGGATAATAATGGAATATGAATATTATGATCAACCGCATATTGTAGTAAATCAACGATATTGCCATGATAAGCGATAGAGATCGTTTCTTTTTTATCTAAATACTCTTTCGCAATTGCAAAAACTTCTTCGATATTTGAGCTGGCTTTAGAGACCCAACCTTGCTCTAAACGAGTTTTAACACGAGATTCATCAACTTCTGCAACAATACCTACGCCATTTGCAATTTCAATTGCTTTAGGTTGCGCACCACTCATACCACCCAAACCACTTGTCACAAATAAAACACCACGTAAATCTTCTTCTGGTTTTAAGCCTAACTTTAAACGCCCTGCATTTAAAATCGTATTGAATGTCCCATGAACAATACCTTGTGGGCCAATATACATCCAGCCACCTGCAGTCATTTGTCCATAGTTGGCAACACCCATTTGCTCTGCAATTTCCCAATCTTTAGGATTATCAAACATACCGATCATCAATGCATTAGTAATAATAACGCGTGGTGCATCTGGTTTCGATGGGAATAAGCCTAAAGGATGACCAGACTCAATCACTAAGGTTTGATCTTGAGTCATTACTTCTAAATATTTAATAATCAATTGATACTGTAACCAATTTTGACAAACCTGGCCTGTTTCGCCATAAGTAACAAGCTCATAAGGATATAAACAAATTTCAAAGTCTAAGTTATTTTGAATCATGACTTGCATTGCTTTGCCTTCAATGCATGCACCTTTATATTCATCTATTGGTTTGCCGTAAATACGCCCTTCAGGACGATAGCGATAAGCATAAATACGCCCATAAGTTACGAGCTCTTCCATAAATTCTGGTGCTAAAGTTTCATGCAATTCCTCAGGAACATAACGCAGTGCATTCTTCAATGCAACTTCTGCTTGTGCCTGTGTGAGCCTGAAACCACGATCTGGAGCTCTTCTATATTGTGGGTCAAACTTTGGATACTCAGGGAGCTCATTGCCTAATTTAATTTGCATCGCTTGTGAAATATCTTTATTGCTAATCATAACTACACCCTTTAGTAATATTAAAACGTAATTTGTATAATCATTTATGAAAAAACAAACAATTGATAAATAATATGTTTATAAAATATAGCCAATTTTAAAGACTGATATACTTCACATAAAACATAATGTATATACAATTAAAAACTATATCATAATTAATATAAGAAGCTACAAAATTAATTCATAAAATGAATAGTTTTGTAGCTTTGATTGAGGTGATTTAATTTATGCTTTACGCTGCAATAACCGTAAAATACGATTCATTTCATTAAAAACAATCATATAGCCTTCATCTACACCCATGCCTGGTTTTGCTAAAATTTGGTCTGGGCTAACACCCATCGCGACATGTGTGCATACAACTGCTGAACGATCAGTCTCATTACAAGTTCCGCCTTGATAAGCCCCCATATTTTTTGCCTTACAATACAAAACAGCTTCAGCAGTATTATTCACACCACCTAAATCAGGTGTTTTAATCTGTAAAATATGACCAGCTTTATTATCAGCAAAATATTGAATATCTTCTAAAGTATTGCACCATTCATCTGCAACAATTTTCACATTAATGCCCTTTTGATCAAGCAAAGCACGTATTTCAGCTAAAGCTTCCATTTGTGCAGTTCGCTCGCCCATATCAACAGGACCTTCAATTTGTAATGAAAATGGTTCTGCTACTTTTTCTAGGGATGCTAAATAATCAACAATGGCACCAATATTATTGTTAAACGCAATGCCAGCAGTACCGTATAAATCTAAATGTAAGATTGGTACATAGCTTTGATCAGCACCTCGTAATTGAATGATTCTCTGACTTAACCAAGCAATATAATCACGTAAAATTTCACCTTCATAACCTAGCTTACCGGGCACGGTATTAATTAATCCATGAGGTAAAATATCAGCTTGTTTAATGATCATTTTATCTGCGTTGTTATAGCGATCATCACCTGATTGAGTAAAAATAGGGATCGCTTTTGATGCGACTTTTTGCGCATATTCATTGGCAATTACTTCTGCCATTAAAATTTTATGGTATTTAGCCGTTGCATCTAAATTTGCTTGAGATAAGCCATAACGAATCGCGGTATGCAGTTTTTTACCATTAAATTGTTGCTCAGTAATTTCACATAATTTTTTAAAATTACTCACATCTTGCCCGATTAAAAGTTGTGCAAGATCTTGTTCGATAAAAGGAATAAAGTTCTCTGCCAAAAATAGTGGATCTCTTCCACCAGCACCCGAATATTGCACAGCTGCACAATCACCATAGGCAATTTGCCCATCTTCTAAAATATACATCACAGAGATAGATTCACCAGCTTGGCGAACTTGTGTAAAACCTTCAGTTACAGTATCCCCCATATAGGTTGCACCATCTAACTCAGCACCCATTTTAATGGCTTTTTGATCATCAAAGTAAAATCCCGTACGTCCAGCAGAACAAACAACATCAACTATTTTCATGATAGATTCCTTAATGTATTTTTATAATTTAAAAACCATGTGGACGGCCGATTAACTCACCATTACTAACTGCATTAATATCATCCACCACCATTTCAAAACTCGCTTGGCGTTTTTCATTCTGTGCTCTAATATCAATTCGTTCTTTATGGAAGTCACGCACATCATCAGGGAATGGTAACTGCCCAAAATCTAAAATTCGCACCGCACCTTCATTATCGCGAATTGGTAGCATTAAACCTGCATTTCGCTTACTTGGTGCAAAGGGAATATCAATAATTCCTGCTTCAAAAGCACGCACAGCACCTTGTAATAAATTTCCATTACCAAGCTCAAACACTTTTTTCATGATGCTACGAGTTTCGGCATTGATCATTTTTATTTCTTCCATCAATGTTCTGGCTGTAATTGGAAATTTTTGTATTTGCAACATAGCTAATACTTGTTTTGTGGCTCTAATTCCTTCAGCATTCGCTTCCATTGTTGGAATACCAAATGATTCCTGAGGAGATTTCACAATTACTTTAGTCGCGCCACCCAATGCAGCTGTTGCTGCACCCCAAGAAATTACCCCCATTGACTGTGCTTCATCTCCCGGGAATCCCCCCATCCATTGATGGAAAACCGTTGATATTTCCATATTTTCAAAGCCTGCTTCTGTACAAAACTCTTCTGTTAAAGTACGCAGTGTACGAATGGCTGCAACGTCTTGAATCAAGTTTCCACATTGCCCATAACCGACGGTAATATTTTTAACGCCTTGTTCAGCCGCTAATAAAGCTTCAATAATTGCGACTGCATGAGATATACACGGTGGCACCAATGTTCCTGTTAATGGTCCAAAAGGCTCACGGTTAATCGTAATTCCTCGTTCAGCATATAAACCAATTAAACGATCAACATATTGCCAATCCTTCAAGGTTTTTTCTAAAGAAATATCTTTAGAATATGGAATATTATAAGAAATACCCCCGCCTTCATAAGAAGTAAAACCGCCAGCCAAAGTGATTTCAGCCAATAATCGAGCATCTGGCGTACCATGACGGACTTGCACTGGCACATTGACAGATTCAGTCACTCGACGACAGCCATATACACCGTAATTCACAGCAGGAAAGCCATTAAGCATTGAGCGCCCTAATCGTTGGCTTTCATCAATCCCTGTTTGAGCTTCCGCATAACGATTATGACGCGTATAACTATCAATGGTGGATGGTAGTAAATCTGCACCACCTTCTTTTTCTAGAAATTGTAGTAAATGGATGTGCTCTTCTAAGAGTGCAACACCTGCCCTTGGTTGCGCGAGTGTTTTTTTATTTTTATCGGCTTCCATTAATTTCGCTGAGAAGTTTTTTGAAGCTGGAATTTTCTCTAAATATTGTACTGCTTCTTCAAAATCTACATCTGCGCCTGTTGGCCAGCCTGTAATAATTTCTTTACGTATTTTATTGTATTCATCATGACTTAATTGATTAGATTTGAACATATTTAAATCTCCAGAAGGCTTTTTTTCATAATTCGTAATGCCGTTTTAGGATAATGTGTCGCAAGTAACCCCATGGCTGATAAAACATAGTTGTGGTCCAATAAAAACCTAGGTTTTTTCGGACGTAATGATGTTGGATTCAAAGCGCTATACATCGCTTCTTGTAATAATTTCTTCGGATCTTTTGAGTGAACCAATGGCCCACCAGTGCCAATAATATAATTAACATCACTCAAGTCTTTACCCACTTGAACAATGGTTGCACCTTCAATGGTATATAAAATTTCATGACGACCTGCATGGCGTTCAACCGCAATTTTAATTGCCTGTTTTCCAAGCGCAATATCGAACAACTCTTCTCTTTGGTTTGTCGGCACCATCGATGGGTTCAGCTTGATTTGATCAAGCATAGAAGCCAGTTCTTCATTATTCATTTTACTCAACTTAGCCATTTCACTGATACCAGCTTCATCCACAATATGATCTGCATTGTGTCGCATGCCCAAATCACCCTCAACGGTACGCTTGAGATAAGGCTCTTTAAAGCCTTTAAGGATAATTTTGGCATTGCTTGGCAATCCTTCTGTGGCTGAATAGACGTCAGTTGTTGCACCACCCACATCTATTGTCAAAGTATTATCAAGCCCTAATTCATCTTCATAACCTTTAGATAATAACTCTACCGCAGACATCACGGCCGATGGTGTTGGCATCAAAATACCTTCAATCAAGCTTTCAACAGTCGACAATCCTTTTGATTTAATAATATCTTCCAAAAAGAGCTCTCGAATGATATTCCTTGCAGGATTAATATTAAGCACTTCAAGTTTAGGCATAACATTTTCAGTTACGACTACTTTTTTACCTGAAGCTTCAATGATCTTTTTCGCATCTTGAATGACAGTTCTATTGCATGCTAAAACAACCGTAAACTCACCTTGAATACTTGCAACTTTATGAACATTTTCCATAATCATTTTTTTATTACCACCATCTGTACCGCCTGTCAGCAATAAAATATCAGGTGAGGATTCAGCTATTTCTGTACAGTCTTCATCCGTTAATTCAAATGAAAAAACTTTAATAATTTTGCCACCTGCATTCAACGCGGTCATTTTAGCTGCTGTCGCAGTGAGTTCTGGTACTAAACCTGATGCTATAATTTTTAACCCACCGCCTGCACTACTCGCTGCCAATGTATGCGGTAATGCATCAAGCTCTACGAAAGGACTCAATTGTTTAAAAGCATCTTTAAATCCTTCTATAATGTCTGTTTCAATGGTCGTTGGAGCAAGTGCTGAAGAGAGAATTTTCTCTTGTTTAAGATCAACTAATGTCAACTTAGTATAGGTACTTCCAAAATCGGCCAATAAAACAAGTGATTGCATTATTTGATCTCCAAGTCCTTTTTAAGATCCCGAATACAATCTGATGGTTTACTTCTATTGGAATAAACGCGATCAAATCCCATTTCCACATAACGTTGTTCAACTTCTGTTAGATCTACTTTCCCCACTACCAAGTTACCACCGACATAGAGCAAAATATTTTCTAAGCCAGCCTCTACGCATTTTTCTCGCAAACCTCGACAATCTAGTTCACCATGACCATATAAAGAAGAAACTAAAATGGCATCTGCTTCTATTTCAATTGCGGCGTTGATAAATTCTTCTTGCGTAACCATCACGCCCAAATTTGTGACTTCAAAGCCTGCTTCACTGATCGCATAATCTAAAATTTTATTACCAACTGCATGCACATCCGAGCCAATGACGCCTAAAACAATTTTCTTACCATTTTTACCGGTAGTATGTGCCCTATTTACTTCTTCGTAATAAAGTTCCCAATCTAGCAATGGCACATGTTGCTGGGCACCATAAATATCTTTGTCACCTAAGTCACCAGAGCCCAATGGGCGCTTAATCGTCACTTTGAGTGCATTTGATGGTGAAGACCAAATAATGCTTAATACATCGTTTTCTTTAATCCCATATTGATAAGCAAATGCGCCTTTTGTAATTTCGTTATTATGTTGCAATGCTTCAAAAATATCTTTGGACTTAAAAATCATATCAAACGTTAATTCATATGGCCCTGAGTTTTTACTTCTTATAACATCAGCAAGTTCATACAATTTCATACTTTGGCTCCTAACGAACTTCAATCATAGTGACAGGAAAAAACTCCAATGGATCAACATCAGCCATTAAGTGATATAGGCTGAATTCATAAACATTTCCTGCCTCAAAATCTGATGGAGAAAATGGAAATGCCAAGTTACCAGCAGTCGCGATTCGTCCTGTATAACCGAAATGCAACATCGTCGATCTTGCAAAACTGCATAGCGTATTCGCTTCTTCTTGTGTTTTGGCAACAGCTTCAATGATGATGCCAATTTCTGAGGGTATTTTTTTCTCTTGTTCAAACAATGAAACACCATTAACGCCATAAATTTTAAAATCTAAATAATAATTATCTAATGAGCCTGCAAAATTATCTTTTGTGCGCTCTTTCACTCCCGCTATTATTTCATCTAGCTGCTTAATTAAAATAGGATCGGCCGAGCCTGCAATGGATACAGTACGAGCACCGACATATTTTGCGGCTTCTAGCTTTAAGGCATAAGGTGTTTCTTCATAAACAGAACCTTTTACCATGACAGTTTGATCATCTACTTGAGTAAATGTTGAATGAGTTAAATTTAATACGCCGCCCGGCCCTGGTAAAAGAAATGGGTCTGATTTTTCGTACAATGTATGCGCGGAGACGGAAACAGTTGTGCATCGCCTATTAGAATTAAGTGGCTTTACTTTAAAATAATCTTTACCTAAATAGCCCATCATACAATCACTGCCGCTGCCTGGGGTTGCAGCAATAGAAGCACACTCCAAGATTTTTCCAAGATGAATGGCAAGCCCTTTGTCATAACACAGTTTTACAGGCAATGCAGCAAAAACAGCAGGGTCATAGCAGCGCCCTGTTAAGATAACATCAGCACTTTGATCTAAAGCTTTAATGATGGGTTCCATACCCATTTGCGCCACGATATTTTGACTCTCTAAGATATCTTTTTCTGTTAAAGGTGGCGTACAAGTGACATCGATAATTTTATTATGTTTATATTTATCCAATACGATTTGTTGTGGTATGTCTGATGGAATAGTTGCGAGTTTAAACGCTAAGGATTGTTCTTTGGCAATTTCTAAAATAATTTCTAAATGTGCTTCTAAATTAGGTTTGGCTCCACTTCCGCCAGCTGTTCCTATAATCAAGGGAATCTTTCGTGGAATACATTCTTTAAGCATTAAACTTAAATCTCGTTTCACAGCATTTCGGTCAGTAAATGAAATGCCTTCGCCTAGATAATAAGGCCCTGGATCTGTTGATCCTGCATCAACTGCTACTACATCAGGAAGTTCTGCAATCCCTTTTTGAAATGAATCTACCGGAAATCCGTAGCCTAAAATTGCAGTGGGAGAAAGTATTTTGAGTTCTTTCATAATCAGCCATACCTTTTTGTTAGATGTAAATTCTGAATGTTGTTATATAATTTGAACTACATTTTTTTAATCTATTGATACTTTTATAGTCTTTAGTTTAGAAATTAGTATGATTACAATCATAGTTTGTATATACATTACAGTCTACATATTTTTATATTTATATCTTTCACAAGAGTAGCATAGTTGACTTATATCAATAACCATTTTTGCAATATCCATCATTAGTAAGCACCTATAAAATCTGCTATAGTCAACAACCTGTATATTCAGATATTTATTGTTTTTTAGGACATTATGAGCACACATACTCCTCATTATAAAAATATTCAAAACTATATTCTTAATGCTATTACTTCTGGAAAATATGTAACGGGCGCAAAAATACCAACAGAATTAGAGTTAACGAAACAGTTTGGCGTTAGCCGTATGACCGTAAATAAAGCGATCACCGAGTTAACTATGCAGAATATTCTTAGACGAATTCCAGGCAAAGGTACTTTTGTAACTGCTCAAAAATCTGAATCGTCACCAGTTCAAGTTGCTGATATCGCAGAAGAAATTCGCAGCAGAGGAAACATACATAGTGTCAAATTAATTAAAAAAGAGATCATATCTGCAAATGAATCTGCAGCATTTGGTTTAGGTGTATTAACAGGCTCTGAGGTCTATTATTGCCACTTGATACATTATGAAAATAAAGTTCCACTACTTTTAGAAAAACGTTATATCAACCCTAACTTTGTGTCAGATTTTATGGAACAAGATTTTCAGAAAATTACACCGAGTGGATTCTTATTAAAAAATTATGGCCTTAGCCAAATGGAGCATACGATTGAAGCCATAGCGGCAACCGATACAACTGCAGAATATTTAGAAATTTCACAAGGTGATCCTTGTTTACACATTACACGCAGAACATGGTGCAATAGTAACCTCATCAGTTTCGCCCAATTTATCGCATCGGGACATCGTTACAAACTACACTCCCATAGTGAAGCAGAGTAATAAAAAAGCCAGCATTGCTGGCTTTTTTATTACTTAATATTGTGAAATTTAAAAATCTCCTGGAGCACATTGTAAACAACACAATCCCGCATCACGCCAAAACTGTACAACATCACTCCGATCATCTAAAACTAACCAAGGTTTTAAACCATCTTTATGCATCTGCATTAATAATTTTTCTTTAACCTCTTCATCTTTAACATGATCATCACTTTCAGCGCGTAGATAAACTTTATCAAACGGTATTTGATGCTTTTCTAACCAAGCGATTGTATAGGCTTTATATTTTTCAGGACGACCACTACAAATAGCTATAGTTTGCCCAGAAGCCTTTAAAATATCCACCAAACGCTTAATCTCAGAAACAGGCCTTGCATCTGCCATAAACTCTAAAAATGGTACCCATTCTTTTTGAGAACCAAGCACCCAATCTTTAACATATTCAGCGTTGAATTCAGCCAAAGTTCCATCAACATCTACAATCACACATTCCTGAGTCATTCTATTTTTTTCTCCAATTCCAATAATGACATGACATGCCAAGCTTTATTTTCATCACCCGCACATACATAATAAGGCTCAACATTACCCACTCTAGCGCCATATGGCGTTCCTTTCGCTAATTGCTGAATCACCCGAAATACACCTGAGTGCGCAATAATAATGGGCGAATCATAACGATTCAAAATATCATTCAATGCACTCACTACCCGCTCGCAAAAATCTTGCCATGCTTCACCATTTGGAGGCGTTTCTTCATAAGGCGGCTGAAATTGTTGTGATTCGCCCTCAAAGCTTCCCCAATCACGTTCGCGCAAATCACTAATAATCTCTTTGGGTAGATTAGGAAAGAGTATATCTGCAGTTTCTTTCGCTCTCAGTAATGGTGTTGTGATAATCGCATCATACTGATATTTCGCCACAATTTCTCGTGCAGACTTTGCTTGCTCTTTACCTTTTTCCGTCAATGGAACATCTGTTTTTCCACCAATTAAATGATTTTTATTAAATTCCGTTTCACCATGACGAATCAAAATAAACGGTTTTCTCATCAATTTCATACGAATACTTTTCTCTCTAAAAAATTTGATTGTTCAATAAAATTAGGCTCGCTCATGGGTTCAATCAAAATGTGTGAATTTAATAAAACTTTGACATTCAATGCATTTTCCCAGGCATATAAATGATTAATTTTAAAAAATAGAGGCACAACAATTTCACACTGTAATATTTGAACAATTTTTTGTAATTCCTGAACAGTGGGATGAACATTCCAACGATAAAAGTCTACTTCTCCACGCTCTATCTCTTCTCTTGCTTTAGCATCGCAATAGCCTGTAAAAATTGTGCGATGTTGAAATTGAGGTAATTCTCGCAACCTACCAGATTCATCCTGTCTACCATCCGGATGCCCTGCCAATATAATATTGGGTAGCTGCTCATCACTCATTTCACTTAACTGGCTATGTAGATATTCTAATTTTTGTGCGATGCCTTCTTGCAAACTGCCATCGTTATAATTCATCATCGTCATTAAAAACTGTAAGCACTCATCATCTAAAGCAATATCAGTGATTCCTTCTTCTAATAACCAAAATGCCATTTCAATAGCTCGCCCGGAAGGGGGCACAGGCAATAGTGTCTGCGGTCTTAAAGCCTTTTTTAACGAATGTCGTAATGCAGTTTGCTCAACATCGTACAAACCATATGACGCGTCTAATAGTGCTAACTTAGCATGTGGCGGCTCATCAAAATGATATAAAAGTGAAGATAAACTCACATCACCACTAAAAAAAATACCACCTGCACAATCTAAGTGAAACCACATTCCACCATATGCATGCCCATTTGCACCTGTTGTCACAGTCATATTACCAAGTTGAAATGTGCCTTTAATGGGTAAAATATGAATATTACGAACATCATGATCTGGTAATGCATTCGCCGTAATTTCTGAGCAATAAATCGGTGTATCTAACGGAATGTTATGTACATTACCAATATGATCGAAATGATCATGGCTCAGAAAAACAGCATCCACTCGTTCTGGCATTTGCCACATCAATGCATTCTCTTCTAATACACCACCTGCATCTAATAAAATATGGTGAGATTCAGTTTGAACCAAAATAGCAGCAGGCTCTTTACTTCCTATCCCACTTAGAATTTTTATTTCTACATTATCCATTTGTCAAAGCCCATCCTTGTTGAAACTGAATTTTGACAATACTGCTGACATCGACTGCATTTTCATGAAAAGCTGTCACAACCTGTTCATCTTCTAACTGAATATCCAGTAAATAGCGCTCGCCTTGATAAATAGCCTTAATGACTTTCCCTGGTATTCCTTCATCACTCAATGCTACATGCTGTGGTCGAACTAAAACTTTATGGCGATTAGCATCTGTCGTTATCTCGTGACTTACGGATTGAAAACAATTTTGAGTCAATGCTTTTTGTCCCATTATTTTGCGCGCTAAAGGCAGTTCAAGAATAGAACCTTGCCCGATAAATGAGGCAACCCAATCATTTTCAGGTTGTTGGTACAAGTCATTTGGTGTGCCCCATTGCAATAATTTTCCTTGGTTCATCACTGCAATATGTGTTGCCAAAGACATCGCTTCTGCCTGATCATGCGTCACATAGACAAATGTTGCACCTGTGCGTTTATGAAACTCTCTGAACGTTTCTTCCATAGTGGCTCTTAAATGTCGATCTAAGTTTGCCAATGGCTCATCTAGCAAGACTACTTTGGGATTAGAAACTAAACACCTTGCCAATGCGACTCGCTGGCGTTGCCCACCACTTAATTCTTGAGGCGTACGAGCGGCATATTGGCCAAGCTCCACCACATCTAATGCTAATCGAACACGTCTTTGAACTTCTTCATTTTTTATTTTTGCAATTTTTAATGGATATCCAATATTCTCAGCCACTGTCATGTGCGGCCACAAGGCATAAGACTGAAAAACCATGCTCATATTTCGTTGCTCAGGTGGTGTATGTAAATTAGCATCTGCCAATAATCGCCCACCTAAAAACAACTGCCCTGAACTTAAATGCTCTAAACCTGCCAACATTCGTAAGGTTGTTGTTTTTCCACAACCACTTGGGCCTAAAAATGCAGCGAATGCACCTTCTGGGATAATTAAATTTAAATTTTGAACAACCGTTTGATCTTCATACTGTTTAGTCACATTACGCAACACTAATTCTGCCATGCAATTGCTCCTTTTGGTAAATAACGTCCCAATAGATTTAATAACAACATAACTATTGCAACTAAAGCGACAATCATCACGGATACCGCAGAAGCTAGAACTTTATTACCACTTTCATCTAAATTAAAAATAATCACGCCCAGAGTTTCATTACCTGCGCTCCACAATAGCGCTGAAACTGTTAATTCATTCACCGCAGTCATAAATACTAATAATCCGCCTGCAAATGCAGCTGGCATTAATAACGGTAAAATAATGTGAAATAATCGTTGGTGAAAACTTGCACCAGCTAAGGCAGCAGCCTCCTCTAAGGAGCGATCTAATTGCAACATACTGTTATGGACTGGCTTAATACATATGGTTAAAAACCGTGCCAAATATGCAATAAAAATAATGCCCAATGTCCCATATAAAGAATATTCAATGATTGGAATGGGTTTTGCAAAGAGTAAAATGAAAGCAATCGCTAGAATCACACCCGGCAAAGTATAGGGAATATCTATGGCTTGCTGTAATACATGTAGTTTTTTACTGGGAAAGCGAACAAATAAATAAGCTAATGGGATGGCTAAAAACATCAATACAATAGAAGCTGAAATTGACAACAACATACTATTTAATAATGCTCGCCATGTTGCACTTTGGCTCTCTATCATCGTTTGATAGGCTGAAAACGTAATGGTTTTTAGATTAAGTGGCACACCCAATGTTGGCACTAAAGATGTTGCAACTAAAGCCAATAAAGGTGCGACCAAAATCATCAATAATAAACAAACCAATAATCCTTCTACGAGTAAGCGATATCGCCCCAATTGAAAATCTAAAGATCGCCCTGAAGCACCGACTAAAGGGAGTGCATATCGATTTTGCAAACGCGTTTGCAACATTACAATCATAATCGCTAAAACGCCCATTAATACTGATAATGCTGCCACTTCATTCAACATAGTGTCGCTAAAAGAAGCCATCGTTTGGTAGATTTGTGTGGGTAAAACAAAATAAGAAATAGGAATGCCCAACATTGCAGGAATACCAAAGTTGCCAAGTGCTGATACAAATGCAATCGCTGCACCAGCGATTAAAGCTGTGCGACATAATGGCAAAATAATATGACACAACACTTGAGATAAACTCGCACCATTCAAACGTGCAGCTTCAATTTGATCTCGGGGAATATTCAGCAATTGAGTTCTGAGTGTTAAAAAAACTAAAGGTGCATGCTGAATACCTAATAAAAGTGCAATACCTTCTGCTGAATGCAGTGGATTCGGTTGACCAAATGCTGGTGCAAAACCCAAAGATTTTAAGATAATACTACTTGGACCAAAAAGCTGTAACCAGCTCAATGCTGTCACTTGTGGAGGAATCATCATGGGTAACATGAATAAAAAAATCCACAATCCTTTGCGCCTAATGTTTGTCAGTGCTAAACAAAATGCAAATACAGATCCCAATAATAGTGAGATTATAGTCCCTAAAAAACTCGTATATAAACTGTTAGACAATGCTATCCAAGTACTTTTTTTATTCATTACACGAGAAAAACTACTTTCACTGCCCGCATCCCAATCTACAAATGCTGAAACCAACAGCTGCAAACTAGGTAAAACGCTGAGAAATGCAACCACTCCGATCAATGCCCAAAACAATCCTTGTGGCGGTGCATTTCTCAACATTGGAGAATTTATAGATTTTCGCATCTATTCAGCTCCGAACATCTCGCTAAATTTTTCTTTATTGGCCTCTGATTCTTTTAAGGCTTTTTCTGCATCAAATTTCATTAACTTAATTTGATCACGTGGAGGAAAACCAGAAGGTACAGATAAATCAGGATGCGCAGGTAAATAACCTTGTTGCAACACTAATTCCTGACCATCTTTAGAGATAACAAAATCAATAAATTTTTGAGCAGCTTCAGTATTTTTAGAACCTTTCATCATAGCAACAGGTTCAGTGACCATACTGACACCTTCTTCTGGAAAGACAAACTCAATAGGCGCACCTTTGGCTTTTTCACGAATGGCTAAATAATCAACCAAGACACCATAACCTTTACTTCCAGAAGCCAAGGCACTAACGACAGCACCATTCCCGCCTTGTGGCATCGTTCCATTGGCTTTTAATTGCTTATAATAATCCCAGCCTAATGTAGGATCATCAGTTAATGCAGCCAAATGAATCAATGCTGCACCTGAATATAATGGACTTGGCATTGTCACCATATTTTTCACTTCTGGCTTTGCTAAATCTTTCCATGATGTTGGCTTCATCGGCGCTTGTTGGTGATAAGCAATGCCCGTCGTAATGAGCTTAGTACCATAGTAATAGCCATCTTGGTCATATAATGCTTTGTCATAAGGAACTGCTTCTTTTGATTGATAAGCTTCTAATAAATTTTGTTCTTTAAGCGCTTCCATCGTTACACTATCTGCGATCAATAACACATCTGGCATCGAGGCACCTGCCGCCATTTCTGCTTGCAAACGCGCAATTAACTTTGTAGTTCCATCACGAATCCAGTTGACTTTAATATCAGGATTAGCTTTTTCAAATGCAGCAACAGTTTGCTGAGCATCTTCAGTGGGTTGGCTTGTATAAATGGTTAATGTTTCATTGGCTAATGCCATTGAAAATAACGAAGTTAACAAAGTGGAAAGAATTGCTGATTTTATTTTCATGAGATAAACCCTCTATTAATTTATCTATGTATTAAATCAACCGATGGTGACAAATATATGACAATGAGAATAATTTTTATTTACCCCATAAAAAAATCCCTGAAATTTTAAAAACTTCAGGGATTTATAAGTGGATTGGCTCTATTAATAAACTTTCATAATATTAACACGATGTTTAAATAGAGGAACTCCCGGAACTGGTGTGCGTCTATTTGTGATAACACATCTTCCTTCACCATCAATTGTTCCTTCACAAATTGCGCCACTTTGTTTCTTATCTGTAAATAATGAACTGTCTCCTTGTCCAACAATCTTAATCAATTCTGAGACTAATTCATCACCTAAGGTTTCTAAAGAAGTTGAACTATTGTCTTCTGGTGCAGCACCAATTAAATCACCAGTCATACCACCTGGAACAGTGCCAACAGAACCAATATTACTCAAGCCGCCACTACCACCGCCAGTTGCTGCGCCACCCGTTGAAATATTAAATGCTAACATTTTACCAAATGATATATCTCTTAAACATGGATCATATAAACCTAATTCATTAACATCATCACGCTCAATGACACCCCAAGTTGAGAAAATAATACTACGATTTATGCCATCATATTTTGGATCTTGAATCACTCTTTCACCTGTGTTCATTCCATCAGCACTTAATCGAACATACCAACCATCTAATTTAGAACTCACAGCATTCGAAGAAATCGGATCACTAGGTGTCACAATGTCTATATCATAGCGATTCTTTTCGTGATAATTGATCTGCGCACCCTGATTATATTTAACATCACCACGATTAAGATTTTTAACCGACAATAATGGCAATAAACTCATTGTAGAATTATTTTTCATATACTTTGCAGTTGCAACAGATTCTTCTCGCGATAAGTTACGATCTGTAATACCGTAAATACCATGTAAAACTTGTGAATTATCTCCACGATCGCGTGTTTTATCTGCAGCGATCCCTGTACCAAAAAATACCTGCATTTGACCTTGAGCATTTTTGACTAATAATGGCTTAGTAGAAATAGCAGATTGCCCGATATTAGTAATTGGTGCTTGAAATAATGCCGTTACTTTAATGGACTCATTATCTGTAAAATCTTCCGACATAAATTCAACACGATACAACGTACCTGAGTAATCACCCACATATAATTTTTCAATGCGCTGACCATTAGCACTAGCTGCAACTACAATAGAAGGCGTAGCAGCACCACCACCATTATGATTAAGAATAATCTCGTTCAGTTTTTTACCAGTATAGGCATCAATAAAGTAAACAGTTGATTTTTCAGTACCAAATCCATTACCAAATACTGCAACAGCCTGCCCTTGCTCTCTACCATTTTGAAAAATAGTGCGATTAAAATATTCAAATCCAGAATAGGTATAACCTAAGTTCTCAAATCCTGAAGTTCTATCTGCACGATTGCCCTCATTAGTTATTTCAAATAATGGTGTCACTTTATCAATCGGATTACTATAACTTGCGGGTAAAGCTGGTCTTCGACCATTATTAGCCCAGTTATCAACAGAATCAACCTCTGAAGCAAAGATTCTATAACCTACAAGACCTTTACCGCCACCACCCATGCCAGTGATGCCTAAAGTGGCAAAATAATCACCTCGTCCATTTTGATAAACTTTTGCATCTACCAGATTTGTATGTCCATCAAAAACTAATGTTGGCTCTTCACCTTTATAGGCAATTTCTTGTATGCGTCGATAAGAAATCTGTGGAAAATATGCAGTATCTCTATGGCCACCTTTATATCTATTCGCGTGATTAAGCCCACGTTGTGCATTAATAAAATTGATGAATCCATCATTATCTGACGCAATAATATAGTTTTTAGGTTGCCAAGTAGATTTGAACTTCAACCATTTCACCATTTCTGCACTTAAAGATCGAGACATTTTATCATTTGCAATATTGATGTTTAAAATATCTTTATTTGCTAATCGTATATCTGAGTTCGTAATGCTACCCATTGGGGTCATTCTTGCACGCAAATTATAAGGACGAAAACTTGTACGCATAAATTCATACAACCAATGTACATGCAAATGGTAGCCTAAATTAGAAAGCCCTGTTTTCTCCTCATAAATTTCTTTAAATGCCTTAAAAACACGCGCTGTGTGAACACGATATAATCGTGTACCAATAGGATAATTTTTATAACCTTGTGATTCATTTAAAAATGTTACAAAGTTTCCTTGACCACGTCTAATCGTTGTACTGGTATTCCATAACTCATATAAGCCAACACCACTCTTTATGATATTTCCATCTTCATCTCTTTCGCTCGCAAGATATGGAACAAATGCAGAAATGACGCCAAAACGCTGATTAAATCCATAGCGAGTACTGTAACGAATTGTGCCTATTTGACTAATATCCGTAACTTTTCCATCCAAATATAATCGACCATTTCGCATTTCAACTTTCTTGTCTAATACATCAGAAAAGACACGATCATTCACTGCTAAAGTACTACTAGAACTTTGTACTATATTTGAAAAAACACTATCAAATGCTTCTAATAAATCATCAGCAGTATATTCAGCAGGATTAGTACTTGTACCAGCATCAAAACCTAAACTAACACCGCCGGATGGTCCAACTAAGTTTCTGAAATATGTATGCTGTGGATTTAATCCTAATGAAATGCTATTCATAACAACAGACATCTTTGTAGAAAAAACAGGATCATTCCAAGGTTTACCCGCATCATCTACTCTTTTTTCTTCCCATGTTTTAGTCACATCATTCCAAATTGGTTTGGAAGACCTACGAAGATCTAATGCTGCAACTAAACGACCAATGTCACGAAAATTATC